>NZ_JALQDP010000032.1:0-104339 GCF_023631165.1 Caballeronia sp. AZ1_KS37
CTATCGCCGATTCCGAAGAACCAGCCGCACTCGCCATCAAGCGCCCACACTTATCGGCTGTTAGTTTTTAAAGAGCACATCGCAAGACAAGCCTTACTTCAACTTCCGTCTTGCGTCGCTGCATCAGCAGCAGAGAAACGAGATTATGAAGAGCCGATGACATCTCCGCAAGCCCCTTTCGCAAATTATTTTTCTGCGCCCGCCAAACGCCGCTGGACGTACAAATAGCCAGACATGCAAACGCGGGAAGTCCCGACCGACTCCCCGCGCTCACCAACAGCCCGACGACTCAGCTTCCGAAAAACAGCGTGCAATAACTCGCGGGCCCGACGCAATCCGACGTAGACATCCACATCGAACCATGCTTCATCGACATCGGCTTGCGCATCGCGCCTGAACCCGACGCCGCGCCGCCGGCATGGGTGCCGCCGTACGCTTCATTCGCTTCGTTCGTGTTCCGCCGCGCGGCGACCTTCGCTTCCGCCGCCTGAATATCCGAGGGATAGTTGGCTTGCTCGCCCGTGGCCGGCGAATACCCCGCCTGTTCGAGCTGAACAAGCTCGGCCTTGACTTGTTCGCGCGTCAGAGGGGCGTTCTGGCTCTGCGCGAAAACGAACGTGGGTGCAGCGACCACGGCGACGGACACGACGATTTTGGCGATGGCGTTCATGATGTTCACTCCGACAGAAAAGGTTGACCGGATCGCACGCGATCCACGACCTCATCGAACGCACAGGGCCCTTGCGCGGCTTCGACTCACTCGACCTAGGTTTCAAGCGTAGAGGCTTCGATTGGTTAACCCGGGTACGCAGCGATCTATTCCCCCGTCGAAGCAGACTCTATAAGAAGAAAAAAGAAGGAAGCGCGGAGGATGAACCGGATGAGGAGTCCGGCAAGGCGCCAGCCAGCACCCGTCCACCGCGATCGTAATCGTGATGCAAAGCGCCGTGAAGATCATCGGCGCTCACGCAGCCCGTGCTCAATGCGCGTCCGGCACGAGATGCACGCGTTTCTCCGTTGCGGCTTCGACGGCCGAGCGCGAATACAGCAACGGGAAGTACTGCCCGTCGAGCCACATCTGCGCGAGATCCCGATAATGCGGGCTATCCGGATCGCCCGATTCGCCAGGCAGATTCACCGCACGCGAGTTGTCCCAGTTGCCGACATCGACGACCACACGAAACGACGGTCCGTTCGTCTCACGGAAGTCGCTCGCGCGATAGGTCGACTGATTCGGCGTGTAAGCGCTGCCGCCCTTTCCGATCGGCCCGACGTTCAGCTTCGCACGCATGTCCGCATCGACGACATCGGCCAGAGGATGCGCGTTGAGGTTCGTTTGCAGCTTGCCCCAACGCCACTGGGTTGCATCGGCGCCTTGCAGATGACGCATCTCCGCATAGGCATCGCGCAGACTCGAAAGCAGAACGGCATCGCGTTTGGCCGGCGCCTCGTCGCCGAAGCGCGTCTCGGGATGTTCGAGCGAATCGAGCATCACCGAGGTATCGGGTGCGCCGAACGACGCCGCCGCGTCCTTCGGCAACACCGCTTCCTTGAACGTGCGTCCGAGATGACGCGAGAACCATACTTCTTCGAGCGCGGCTTGCGGCGAACTCGCGCTCATGTGCGCGTCCCAGTCCTTGAGCATCGCGAGCGCGGCGCGTGTGTCTTCATCATCGCTCGAAAGCGGCGCGAGTAATGCGACGAGCCTGCGCGCCGGAATCGAAACGTCATCGTTCTGCAAGCGCTCGGAGTCTTCGATCGACACCCTCGGCAGCGATTTCAACACTTCGTCGATACGCTGATGCCGCGACCCGTTGGTCCATTCGAAGCCGAGCTTGCGCTCCGCATACGGATAACCCGCGGGCAGATTCATTTCGTTCGACGTGGTGAAATAAGCTTGCGCCGGGTTATAGACCGAAGGCATTGCATCGCGCGGCCAGAAGCCCGCCCATTCATAGCGGCCATCGCCGGGCACGGGCATGAGGCCGTCCCAATTCGGGCGTTTCGGCGCGAGGCCGCTCGGCACCCAGCCGATGTTTCCATCCTTGTCCGCATAGAGCTGATTCACAGTCGGCGCGCCCCATGTCGCAAGCGATGCCTTGAACTGCGCGTAATTCTTCGCGCGCATATAGCGCATCGAATCGAAATACGGCGACATGCCGGGCGACAGCCACGCCGTGCGCACGGCGAAGGCGCGATGCTTGCCTTCTTCCGTATAGATCACAGGACCGTGTCGCGTGTAAAGCAGATCGGCGGTGACGGGAGCGCCATTACGCACGGCGATCTGTTCACGCACGACGCGCATCGGCTCCCACTTGCCCTTATAACGATACTGCCGCGAATTCGCCGGATTCAACTCGTATACATAGAGATCTTCCTGATCGATGTTGAAGATCGTGAGTCCATAAGCGATCGAGCCGTTATGCCCGATCGAAATGCCTGGCGCCGAAGGTTCGCCCGCGCCGATGATATCGAGCGTCGGCGTGCTGATCTGCTGAATGTAGCGAAGGCTCGGCGCGGCATAAGCACGATGCGGATCGTTCGCCATGATCGCGCGGCCCGTCGCCGACTTCGATGGCGCGATCACCCAGTTGTTGCTGCCTTCGGTCACTTCCTCGGGATTCTCGGCTGCGGCGATCATCGTCGTCGATGCATCCGTGCTCTTCATCGACTCCTTCGTCACGCGCACGCCTTGTGTTGCGAGCGTAAAGACTTTGAGGACATCATCGGGAAGGCAGGGATCGAGGCCCGCGGGCATCTGCGCTTTCCACTGCGGCTGCAGTCCGAAACGCACGGTGTCCGCGTCGAGCGAGCTCTTGCACGTCACGCGTGCACGCGCGACTTCGCTTGTGAGATTTCGCGTGAGACCGTGGCTGCGAATACGCACGATATCGTCGGCGCTCCATTTCGCCGGCCAATAGCCGATCTTGCGAAACTCATAAGGCATGCGGTCCGGATGCGCGGCAAGCCAGTCGATATACGCATTCACGCCGGCTGCGTAGCGTGTCGCGGCAGGCTTCGCATCGGGACCATAGCGCTGCCATTCGGTCGCCATGTCGCCGCGATAAAGAAAGAGCCGCGTGGCCTTGTCCTGTTCCACATAAGCGGGACCGAAGACCTCCGAAAGCTCGCCGAGGCCGCGTCTGCGCCACAGATCGATCTGAAACATGCGGTCACGCGCGGCGTTGAAGCCTTGCACGAAGAAGGCGTCGCTATCGTTGACGGCGAAGATGTGCGGTACGCCCCAACGGTCGATCAGGATGTCCGACGGTTGCGAAAGACCGGCAACGGCAATCGTTTCATCGCCCGGTGTATCGGCGAATGCGATTCGCGCGTCGAGCGGTGCGATTAGAGATGCGCCGATCGTCAGCGCAATCAGGCGTTGTCCCTTTCTTCGATTCATCTTGGCGTCTCCGTTCTTATCAGTGTCGATTCCAGTCACACGAATATCGCACTGTAATTCGAATGCAGGAGACACGCAAAGGTTGTCGGCGGTTATTTAATTCGGACGCCGAATCTATTCGCGAAACGCTTTCACCCGAATGACGCCATTCTCGAACAGCGACTCGAGCTCACTCGTCCTGCCGCGGCTGCTCCTGCAAAGCCGTATCGCGGATGACTTCCGCGAACTTCTCCAACGCCTGCAGCGGACCACTCACGCTGTTGTATTCCTGCGTGCCGATCCGGCCTTCCAGCACCACTGAAAAGCCGCAGTCCTGCGCGATCTTCAAAAGATTGTCCATGTCGTAGTCGCCTCGTGTCGCTATCAGCGAAGCACACGTAATGCCTGCTCGCGCTTTCGTCTTACTTTCGCTCATGGCGTCGTTTTACGCCGGCGCATCTGCCCCCGCCTGTAATTTTTACTCGCGCCGTCTATCCTTGATTTGGCACACCCGCGTGCGACTCACCGCCGCTCTGCTTGACACCGACGAGCGGCCTCACGTATTGTTTGGTAGACCAACCAAGTAACGAATACTTCCACGGAGCGCGCCATGAGCCGCATCACCGCCATCCCGACCTGCTTGCTTTTCGCCACGGCGCTCGCGGCGTGCTCGCATCAGGACCGCGATATCTATCAGGGCTACGTGGAAGGTGAATTCGTCTACCTCGGCTCGTCGCAATCGGGCAAACTCACAGCGCTGTCCGTCGCGCGGGGGCAAACGTTGAAGGCGGGAACGAGCGCCTTCATGCTCGAATCGGCCGATGAAACCGCCGCCCTCGATCAGGCACAGCGTCAACTCACGGCCGCGCAGTCGCAACTCGAGGACATCCTCACGGGAAAGCGCGCACCGGAGGTCGCATCGGTGCGCGCGCAACTCGCGCAGGCACGCGCGAACGCTCGCAAGGCCGCGCTGCAACTGAGCCGCGATGAAGCGCAGTTCAGCGCGGGCGGCATCGCCAAAGGGCAGCTCGACGATTCGCGCGCGAATGCGGATGCCGCCGCCGCGCAAGTACGCGACCTCGCCGAACAGGTCGATATCGCACGCCTGCCGGGCCGTCCTCAACAGATCGCGGCGCAACGCGCGCAAGTCGCAGCCGCGCAAGCCTTTGTCGCTCAGGCGCAATGGAAGGTCGACCAAAAGCGCGTTGCGGCGCCTGCGGACGGGCTCGTGTACGACACGCTTTATCGTGTCGGCGAATGGGTACAGGCGGGCAGTCCGGTCGTGCAGATGTTGCCGCCGCAGAACGTGAAAGTGCGCTTCTTCGTTGCGGAAAACACGGTGGGTAGCCTCGCAACGGGGCGCGCGATATCGATTCATTGCGACGGCTGCACGGAAGACGTGCCCGCGAAAATCACCTACATCTCGAATCAGGCCGAATACACGCCGCCGGTCATCTATAGCAACGAGAATCGCTCGAAGCTCGTGTTCATGGTCGAAGCGCATCCTCAACCGGCCGATGCATCGAAGCTTCATCCGGGCCAACCCGTCGGCGTGAGGTTGCAATGAGTGTAACGAGCATGCAGGACACGCAATACGTCATCGACGTCCAGAATCTCAACAAGCACTTCGGCGACAAACACGTCGTCAACGATGTATCGCTGCAAGTCGCGCGCGGCGAGATCTTCGGCTTTCTCGGCCCGAACGGCAGCGGCAAGACAACATCCATCCGCCTGATGTGCGGCCTGCTCACCCCCGATTCGGGCAGCGGTACGTGCCTCGGCTACGACATCGTGCGCGAAAGCGAAGAGATCAAGCGCAACGTCGGCTATATGACGCAGCGCTTCTCGTACTGGGAAGACCTGACGATTCGCGAGAATCTCGACTTCGTCGCGCGCATCTATCAGATGAGCAATCGCCGCGAAACCGTGGATCGCGCGCTCGAAGCGCTCGGTCTGCAGAGCCGCGCGAGTCAGTTGACGGGCTCGCTCTCGGGCGGATGGAAGCAACGCCTCGCGCTCGCCGCATGCATGCTGCACGAGCCGAAGCTGCTCCTGCTCGATGAGCCGACCGCAGGCGTGGATCCCACCGCGCGCCGCGACTTCTGGGAGGAGTTGCATCGTCTCGCCGCGAAAGGCATTTCGGTGCTGGTGAGCACGCACTACATGGATGAAGCCGAGCGATGCCACAAGCTCGCGTATATCGCGTATGGCAAGCTGCTTGCGCAAGGCACCGCGAACGAAGTGATCGCATCGCAAAACCTCGCGACATGGAGCATTCACGGCGAGCATTTGAGCGAACTTTCCGAACGCTTGCGCAAGACGCCCAGCATCGATCAGACCGTCGTATTCGGCTCTGCGCTGCATGTGAGCGGCAGCGATCACGCTGCGCTCGAGGCGGCCGTGCGCGATGCGACAAAAGACGGCGCAACGCGCGCCGAGCCGATCGAAACCGGACTCGAAGATGTCTTCATCTATCTGATGAGCCGGTCGACCGACAACTTCAAGGTGACGTCATGAAGGCACGCGGCCCGCTCGCGATATTCGCGCGCTTCTCCGTGACGCGCTGGTGGAGCATCGTCATCAAGGAGTTCCTGCAATTGCGGCGCGACCGCATCACGTTCGGCATGATCGTCGGCTTGCCTATCGTGCAGCTCGCCCTCTTCGGCTACGCAATCAACACCGACCCGAAGCATCTGCCGACGGCCGTGATCGTCGGCGATCAGAGTCCGTTTTCGCGCAGCTTCATCGCGGCAATGGAGCACTCCGGTTATTTCGACATCGTCGAGACGCTGCCCGACGACGAAGCTGGCCGTCGCGCACTTGCGCAAGGCCGCGTGCTTTTCGTGCTGAACATTCCCGTCGACTTCTCGCGCAAGCTGTTGCGCGGCGAGCGGCCCGCGCTGCTCGTCGAGGCCGACGCGACCGATCCGAATGCGGTGAGCAAGGCGAGCAACGCGCTGACCATGCTCGTGCAGTCCGTTGCCGACAAGGACATCACCGGCCCGCTTGCTCGTTTGAACGCAACGCCCGCCCCATTCGACGTGCAGGTCCACAACCTCTACAACCCCGAAGGCATCACGCAATACAACGTCGTGCCCGGCTTGATGGGCGTGATTCTCACGATGACGCTCGTCATGATGACCGGCCTCGCGATGACGCGCGAACGCGAGCGCGGCACGATGGAAAACCTCCTTGCCACGCCCGTGCGTCCCGTCGAGGTGATGACGGGCAAGATCGTGCCTTACGTGTTCATCGGTCTCATTCAGGCGTCGATCATTCTCGCGGCCACGCGTTTCGTCTTCCATGTGCCGCTCGTCGGCAATCCGCTCGCGATCTATCTCGCCGCGCTGCTTTTCATCGCCGCGAATCTGACAGTGGGCATCACGCTGTCGTCGCTCGCGCAGAACCAACTTCAGGCAATGCAGCTCACCATGTTCTATTTCCTGCCGAACATCCTTCTCTCCGGCTTCATGTTTCCGTTCGCGGGCATGCCGGCGTGGGCGCAGTTCATCGGCAATTTGCTGCCGCTCACGTACTTCAATCGCCTGATACGCGGCATTCTTCTCAAGGGCAACGGCTGGGCGGACCTGTGGCCCGCGGTATGGCCGATGGCGCTCTTCACCGTCATCGTGATGGGCATTGCGTTGCGCTTCTATCGGCGCACGCTCGACTAGGGAAACATCGATGAAAAAGATTCTTCCCCTCTGCGCGCTCACGTTGTGCGGCTGCACTGTCGGCCCCGATTTTCATGCGCCTGCGCCGCCGGACCCGCAGACCTATGTCAAAACGCCGGTCGCGGTAAAGGACTTTCCCGCGGCCGATCATGCGCTGCCGCGCTGGTGGACGCAGTTCGGCTCCGATACGCTGAGCCGTCTCGTCGATCGCGCATTGAGCGACAGTCCCACGCTCGACGAGGCGCGGGCGAAGCTCGTGCAGGCGCGCGAGGACTATCGCACGCAGGCGGGCGCGACATACTTTCCCGTCTTCGATGCCTCGCTCTCCGGCTCGCGTCAAAAGGTCGATCCTGCTGCCTTCGGCGTGCCGATTCCGAGTCCGGGTCCGTTCACGCTTTATGATGCCTCGGTGAGCGTGTCTTACACGCTCGACTTCTTCGGCGGCGAGCGGCGCGCACTCGAAGCATTGCGTGCGCAAGTGGACTATCAGTCGTTCGAGCTCGATGCGGCGCGGCTTTCGATCGCGGGCAATGTCGTTGCCACCGCGATCCGGCGCGCTTCGTTGCAGCATCAGATCACGCTCACCGAAGGTCTCGTCGATGCACAGATGCGTCAACTGTCCATCATGGAAGGCCGCCTGAAGGCGGGCGGCGTCGCGCCGTTCGACGTGCGCAGCCAGCGCACGCTCGTCGAGCAGACGCGCGCCAGCCTTCCGTCGCTCGTCACGCAACGCGATCAGGCCGATCACCGGCTTGCAGTGTTGCTGGGCGTCGAGCCATCCAAGGCCGACTTCGATGCCCTCACGCTCGACTCGCTTCATGTTCCGGGCAACGTTCCGCTGACCTTGCCCTCGACGCTCGCACGCGAACGACCCGACATCCGCGCATCGGAAGCGTTGCTGCATCGGGCGAGCGCGAACGTCGGCGTGGCGACTGCCGACCTCTATCCGAAGTTCTCGCTCTCTGCGGGCGTGGGAAGCCAGCGCACGAACATCCACGACATGCTCAATAGCCTCAACGTGTGGAACGTCGGCCTGAATCTCACGCAGCCGCTATTTCATGGCGGCGAGCTGCGCGCGAGGAAGCGATCGTCCGAAGCGGCCTACGAAGCAGCCATGCAAGCCTATCGACAGACCGTGCTGGACGCGCTGCAACAAGTCGCCGATAGCCTGACCGCGCTTCAAAACGATGCCGATGCCCTGCACGCGCGCGAGATCGCGGCGAACGAAGCGCAAGCCAATCTCGACACAGCCAGCGCGCGCTTTACGGCGGGCGGTGTGAGCCGCTTCGATCTGCTCGACACACAACGTCAGGCGGTTCAGACGCAACTCGATTACGCGCTCGCGCACGCCAATCGTCTCTCGGACACCGCGGCACTTTTCCAGTCGCTGGGCGGCGCAGGCGAAGACACGAATGCAGCGAGCAAACCGGTTGCATCCGCAACTAATTAGCGAGCTTTCCGAGCCGATGCTTGAGCACCTTGCCGCTCGCGGACACGGGCAATGCATCGAGTATGCGGATAGAAGAAGGCCGCTTGTAGGGCGCGAGCCGCTCGCCGACCCACTCCGCGAGTTCGCTTTCGCTCGCCGTGCAGCCGGGCCTCAATTCGACGAACGCAAGCACGTCTTCATTGCCCTGCACGCTCCGTCCGATCACGGCGGAATGCAGCACGGCGGGATGACTGTTGAACGCCTGCTCCACTTCCGCGGGATACACGTTGAAACCCGAGCGGATGATCAACTCCTTGCTGCGCCCGACGATATACAGATTGCCCCTCTCGAAGCGCGCGAGATCGCCCGTCTTGAGCCAGCCGTCCTCCGTCACCGTGGCCGCCGTCTGCGCCGCATCGCGGTAATAGCCGAGCATCACGTTCGGCCCGCGCACCCATAGCTCGCCGGTATCGTCGGCGTCGCTTTGATGCGCGAGCGGCACGATGCGCGCCTCGACGCCTGGAATCAGCGGCCCGACGGACGAATCGGGCGCCGGTGCATCGAGCAGCGTGTTCGATACGGTCGGACTGCTCTCCGTCATGCCATAGCCGTTATGCAAGGGCACACCGTAGAACGCTTCGGCAGCGGCCTTGAGCGTCATGTCGAGAGGCGAGCCGCCGCAATAGACGAAGCGCAACGATGGCGCATTCAGGCCGCCGCGCGGCGTGAAATGATCGATCAGCTTCGCATGCATCGCGGGAACGCCTTGAAAGATCGTCATGCGTTCATCGCTGAGAACGCGTCCCGCGCGCGCGGGATCGAAACGCGCCGCAAGACGCAACGTCGCGCCCGCATACAGCGAACCGAGGCACATGGACGCAAGACCGAACACATGCGATACCGGCAGTACGGCATAGACGCGATCGCTGGTACCGACACGACGCAGCGTGCTGGATACTGCCGCGACGAACAGCAGATTACGATGCGACAGCATCACGCCCTTCGGCGCGCCGGTCGTTCCCGTCGTGTAGATGAGCGCCGCGCATTGCCTGTCCGATGACAGTCCGTGCGGCTCCTGCTGAGACGCGGCATCGATATCGCTTAACGCAAACGCGCCGATCGGCGTCGCATCGAGCGATTCGACCGAAGCGCCGTCACGTTGCGCGTGATGCGCGGCGTCGTCGGAAACATCGACGGTATAGAGCGCGATGCGTGGCTTCGCATGCGCGCGGATCGCATCGAGCTCGACTGCGGACAATCGCGCATTCACGATCAGCGCCCACGCATCGAGACGGCTCACGGCAAAAAGCGATGCGACGAGCAGGACGCTGTTCTCGCCGATCAGCATGACGCGATCGCCGGCGCGCACGCCCGCCGCACCGAGACGCGCGGCCAGCGCATCGATTGCATCGTCGAGTTGCGCATAAGTCAACGTGCGCGCGTCCTCATGCAACGCGATGTGATCGGGATGCGCCTTCGCACCGCGCGAGATGATCGCGTCGATGCGCGCGGGCAGCGACGCAATGAGCTTGTTCGTATCCATGTCGAGCGATATCGTTCGAGACCCTGAGGCCCGAATGATAAACGCTCATGCTCTATCCCGCGAAACGCGGCTCGGGAATGCCGCGCACGCCGAGGCCCGTCACCGCGAAAAGGCCGCCCTTGTCGCGCTCTTTCTGCGGAATGCCCCACATCGGGCGGCCCATCGTCGATACGTAGAGGATGTCGAGACTCGGTCCGCCGAACATCACGCTCGTCAGATTGCGCACGGGAAACGGCACGACGCGATCGAGTTTGCCATCGGGAGCGAAGCGCAGAATGCGTCCGCCGAAGACGAGAGCCGACCAGACATAGCCTTCTTCATCGACGGTTGCGCCATCGAACGTGCCGGCCATGTCGTGCGCCGATGCGAACAGGCGCTTGTTCGTCGCCGCGCCCGTTTCGATGTCGTAGTCGTAGGCGTACATCTCCTTGCTGTATGTGTCGGTGAAGTAGAAGGTTTTGTTGTCGGGGCTCCAGCATGGGCCGTTCGAACAACTGATGCCGCTGTCGAGCCGCGTGACCTGGCCATTCGTATCGAGCCGATACAGCCCGCCGCTGCGCGTCGAGCGCTGGCCGCGATCGGCATCGTAGCGGTCGAAGTCGTAGGACATGGTGCCCGCGATGAAGCGTCCACGGCGATCCACCTTTCCGTCATTGAACCGCGTCTCGGGATCGTCGCTTTCGGGATCGGCGATGAACTGCACGGTCTGCGCATCGAAGTCGTAGAAATGCAGGCCGTTCGCGAGCGCGACCACCGCGCCGCCCTGCTCGCGCAACGCCATCGAACCGATGTGACGCGGCACGAAATAGCGCTTCACGTCGCCGCCGTCAGCACGGCAGCTATAGATTTCCGCGGCCGTGCTGTCGATCCAGTAGAGCCGTTCCTCCTTCACATCCCATAGCGGTCCTTCGCCGAGATGATTGTTCGCATCGACCAGCAAGCGTACTTCGGGCATCGTCGTCTCCTTTGTTCAGGCTTCACCGTCCTCGATATCGCGCCGATGCGCGAGCAGCGCCATCAAACGCCGATCGCGCCAGCGGCTGCGTTCTTCGATCTTCTCGCGGGGCAGCACCGCGCGCCGTTCGGCATCGAGCTTGCCGAGCGTCTCGGCGGACCAGTCGAACGGCTTGCGTCCCGCAGCGATGCTCTTGTATGTGCCGCCGTAGCGCGCAGCGTAATCGGCCACGCCACCGGGCGCGTTGAGGTCGATCGTTTCGAACGGGCCCATGAACGACCAGCGCATCGCGAGTCCATCGCGTATCACGGTGTCGAGATCGGCGGCGCTCGCATAACCTTGTTCATAGAGACTCAACGCTTCGTCGAGCAACGCGCCTTGCAGACGATTGAGCAGAAAGCCCGAGATCTCGCGATTCACGGTGACGGGCTTTTGCTTCGCTCCTTCGTAGATGGCGCGTGCGCGTTCCATCGTGTCCTGCGAGGTCCACGGCGCGCCGCACAACTCGACGAGCGGCACCAGCGACGGCGGATTCACCGGATGCGCGACGAGACAGCGTGCGCGGCCTGCGATGCCTTCCGTGAAGGTCGATGCAGGCAATCCCGATGTCGAACTCGCGAGAATCGCGTCAGGCTTCGTGAGGCGGTCCAGTTCGATGAACAACGCGCGCTTCGCTTCCACCACTTCCGCGATGTTCTCCTGCACGAGATCGGCGTCGGCGACAGCATCGGCGAGATGTTCGCATGCGGTGATGCGGGCCACGATCGCATCGACGGCTTCATCGATCAGGTCGAACGACGCCAGATCCTCGACGCTTTCGCGGATCGCGGGAATCGCGCCGCCGAGCATGTCCTTCGATGCATCGTGGATCGTGACGTTGAAGCCGCTCTTCGCAAAGACGATCGCCCACGCGCGGCCGATACGGCCCGAACCGATCACCGCAATGTTGTTCGCTTGCATCTGCATCTGGTCCTCGTTCGAGTTGGTTTAGCCCTTCTTGTCCCGCAGCGTGATGACAGCCGCCAGCACGACGAGTCCGTTGATGATGTCGCGCACCGCGGGCGGCACCGTGGTTCCCGCAAGCAACGTCCCGAGCGCCGTAAGCAGCAGCGCGCCGCCGAACACGCCGAGATAGTGCCCGCGTCCACCGGTAATCAATGCGCCGCCGACGACAACCACTGCAATCGACGGCAGCAGATACGGATCGCCCATGCCGAGAAAAGCTTGCGAGCTGAACCCCGCGAGCAACAAGCCGACGATCGCGGAGCACAGACCCGACAGGCAATACACGGCGATGAGCGTCGTGCCCACGCGCACGCCCGACAGCTTCGCCGCGACCGGCGAATTGCCGACCGCATACACGCGCCGCCCAAACGGCGTGCGATGCAGGAGCAGCAACGCGATGACGAGAAACACCGGCACGCTCCACGCCGCGATCGACAGCGGACCGAAGCGTCCGTTGGTGAATTCGCTGATCGTCGACGGCGACCATCCTTGTGGCGAGCCATTGCAATAGATCAGCGTGAGGCCTTGCAGCAAACCGTTCGCCGCAAGCGTGACGACGATCGGCGGCAAGCCGAGCATCACGACGCCCACGCCATTGAACACGCCGACGAGCAGGCCGACCAGCAGCACCATCGGCACCGCCCACGCGGCCGCGCCGTTCACGCCGTGCGTGAGTCCGGTCAGCAACACGCCCGACAGCGTGATGAGCCAGGGCATCGACAAGTCGAGTCCGCCCGTCAGGATCACCGCGCCCTGGCCGAGGCCGAGTATCGCGAGAAACAAGGTCAGCGTGAGCAGGCTGCTATAGAAGTTCGCGCTGACGAGCACGCCCGGCCCATAGACAAAGCCCGTGATGACGACCACCGCGAAGAACAGCAGATAAGCCGGCACCACATACTTGACCCATTCGCGATTGCGCTCGATCCAGTCGGCGATCGGTCGTCCCTTCAGCTCCGTGTTTTCAACCGGACGATAATCGTCGACTTCGAACGCAACGCGCCGCGCATGCTTGTCGTCGCGTGCGCGCGTGCCCGTTCGCACCGCCTTGAGCCACTGCGCCGCGTGACGCGCGCATTCATGCGCCGCCGATTGCTTGCCGATCGACGAACCGAGCACCGCGAGAATCAGGATCACCGCTTCGGCTATCGTCGTGAAGAACGCCGATACGTTCAGCACGAGCAGAATGTTCACGGTGATCATCAGCGTCATTGCTGCGAACACGGTGCCGACGCAGCCGCCACGTCCGCCGCCGAGCAACGTGCCGCCGAGCACGACGGCCGTGAACATCGAGAGCAGCAGCGGACGGCCGACGAGCGGATCGGCCGAGCCCGTCTGTGCCGATACATACAGACCCGCCGCCGCGTAGAACATGCCAGCGAGCGCATACGTCGCGATGCGGTAGCGCGTGACCGGCATGCCGTTCGCATACGCGCCGTCGGCATCGCTGCCTAACGCGTACAGACCCACGCCGTAACGCGTGCGCTTGATGAACGACCAGATCAACAGCGCAAGAATCAGCAAGCCCGCCGACATCGGCATCTTGTCGGGGATGAGATCGGCGGTGAGCACCGCGCCGAACTGATCGCCGACGCTGCCGCCCGGCTTGTTCTGAATCAGCAGCGTCAAGCCTTGCACCATGAACATCGTCGCGAGCGTGACGACGATCGATTGCAAGCGAAACCATGCGATCAGCGCGCCGTTGACGAGGCCGATGCCGCCGCCGATCGCCAGAATCAGCGCGGCGCCGCCCCATTGTTCGACGGGCGATCCTTGCACGAAGCGCACGGCAAGCACGTTCGCGAGCGACACGACCGCCGAGGCCGACAGATCGAATCCGCCCGACAGCACGACGATGGTCTGCCCGATCGCCGCGAGCGCGAGTGTAGTTGCGCTCGAAATTACCGATCCGATGTCGTAGAGCCCGACAGGCGTCGCGGACAGCGAAACCCATCCGGCGAGCATCGCAAGCAACGCACTGATCGCGATGATGAGTCCGCGATGATGATCGATGCGCGCGCCAAATCCCACGCGCGCGCCCGGCCGCACGACCTCGCTTTCGGGCGACGCAACGGCTATCTTCATGAGCAACCTCTCAACTGGAAAGCATCTTGCGCATCACGTTTTCTTCGGTCAGCGCGTCGCCGCTCAACTCGCCGGCGTTGCGTCCGCGATACATCACCGACACGCGGTCGCACACGTTGACGAGCTCGGGCACGTCCGTCGAATAGAAAAGCACGGAGCCACCCGCCGCGGCGAATGCACGCATCAGCACGAAGATCTGATGCTTGGTGCCGACGTCGATGCCGCGCGTCGGATCGAACATGAGCCACACGCGGCTTTGCGTGAGCAGCCACTTGGCCATCGCGATCTTCTGCTGATTGCCGCCGGAGAACGACAGACACGGCTTGTACAGCGCGCGCGGATTCACCTCCATCTGCGCAAGCGAGCGACGAATCGCGGCCTGCTCGCGCTTGCGATCGATGAGGCCGAAGCGCGCATAGCGGCCGATCACGGGAAGCGACACATTCTCGCCGCCGGGCAAGCGCAGGAACAGGCCTTCGGTCTTGCGGTCTTCGGGCAGAAAGCTCGTCGATACGCCGGCCTTCAGCGAATCCGCCGTCGATGTCAGCGTCACCGGTTTGCCGTCGATGCGAATCTCGCCATCGTCGATGTAAGTGGCACCGAACAGCGCCTCGAACAGCTCGCGTTGCCCCATCCCCTGCAGCGCTGCGATGCCGTGCACTTCGCCCGGCTTCACGGCGAGATCGAAATCGGCGACGACGCCATCGACGCGAACGTTGCGCGTCTCGATCGCCGGCGTCGCGTCGCTTTGTACCGTCGTGATCTTGGGCGGATACTTCGCCTCCATCGAACGCCCGATGACGAGTCGAATTACTTCGTCATCCGATATATCCGCAGCGTCGAACGCGCCCACATCTCGGCCATTGCGATACACCGTGAGGCTGTCGCAGAACTCGCGCACTTCCTGCATGCGATGCGAGATGAACACGAAAGTCACGCCGCTCGCCTTCAGTTCGTCGATGCGCCGTGAGAGCCACGCGACATCGCGTCCCGACAGCGCGGACGTCGGTTCGTCGAGCAACAGCACTTTCGGCTTGCGCACGATGGCCTTCGCAATCTCGATCTTCTGCCGCACCGGCAACGAAAGATCGCGAATATAAGCGCCGGGACGCACATCGGACAGTTCGAGCCTGTCGAGCCATTCCGCTGCTTGCCGCTGCGCGTCGCGCTTTCTGATGCGCCCGAGAAAACCCGTCGGCTCGTACGACATCAATAGGTTCTGCGCGACCGTGAGATCGCGCACGAGCGTCATCTCCTGAAACGCCGTCTGCACGCCCGCGCGATGCGCGTCCTTCGGGCTCTTCATCGTCACGTCGCTGCCCATTACGCGGATGCTGCCCGCATCCGGCTGCATCAATCCGGACAGCAGCTTGACCGTGGTGGACTTTCCCGCGCCGTTCTCGCCGAGCAGCGCATGCACCGCGCCGCGCTTCACCGAGAACGACGCGCCATCGAGCGCGACGGTCGCGCCGAAGCGCTTCGTCACCTTCGACAGATCGATCGCCAATGATGCGTCGTTCATCGCGCCGCCTCAGTCCTGATTGCCCGTCAAGGCCGCATTGAAGCCGACTTCCTTCGTCTCTTCGGAGTAGATGTCCGCGAACCAGCCCGGCGGCACCTTGTCCGGCGGGAACGCGGTGCAGCCCGCCTTCAGTTCGTCGATGCTGCCCGTCTTGCACAGCTTCGATTCCGAGGTCAGCACAAGCGGCAGCTTGAGCGTCACGCGCGCCGGAAAGTCGCCGCCGTCGAGCTTCTTCACGGCCATCTTGAGCGCCATCGCGCCCGAGTACGGAGGCGCGCCGTAAGAGATCGAGCGATAGCCGATCGAGCGATAACCGCCCTGTCCCTTCACTTCGCCCGGCGGCAGCATCTGCACGCGATGGCCGTTAGACGATTCGCCCGCGCACGGCTTGATCTTGTCGTCGGCAATGCCCGCTTCGAGCTGCATCGACGCCGCCGTGAAGCAGCCGACCTGCATCCACAGGCCGTCGATCTTGTCCCAGCTGTTCGTCGCGAGAATCTTCGAAAGCTCGGTCTTCGCGGTCGCCTGACTCCACATGCCCGTTCCTTCCGCGACGATCTTGATGTCCGGATACTTCGCGAACACGGCCTTCGCCGCCTCGGTGCGTGCGCGATCGACCGACGTGCCCGGCACGCCCGTGATCATCACGACATTGCCCTTGCCGTTGATGGTCTTCGCGAGCCATTCCGCGGTGACGGTGCCCGCCTGATGCTGATCGATCGTCACGTTATGCGCGCACGGCTCGGTGACTTCTCCGTCATACGCCGCGACGACGACGCCCTTCGAGCACGCGTTCTTGATCGCGCGATTGAGCGCCGTCGGCGAGATCGGATAGATGACGATGGCCTTCGCGCCTGCCTGCACCATCGAGTTGATCTGCTGAATCTGCTTCTGCGCATCGGTGCCCGCGACCTGCACTTCGAGATCGACCTTGTCTTTCAGCCCCGGCGTATTGGCCATCGCCTTGACCATGTTCGCGGCTTCGGTTTGCCAGTCGTTGCCGACATAGCTCATCGACAAAAAGATCTTGTATTTGCCGGCCGCGTGCGCCGTGCCCGATACGGCGAGCGCCGCCGCGAACGCGAGGCCGAGCGCTGCCCGTCCCGCATGACGAATCGACTGCGTCAATGCTTTCATGTCTTCCTCCGGTATTCGTATGGTTATGAAGCGGGCGCTTCTAACTTCGGATGTGCGGCAGACGAGCGCTCGCGGGCAGAGCGATGCCCGCGCTGCCGGGCACGACATTCGGGTCGTGTCCGGGTATGACGAAATCGGCGATCTGACGGATGCGCGACAACGAGCCGATCTCCGCCAGCGTTTCATGCACGATGCCCACTGGAACGAGATCGACGATGTTCTCCATGCAGTTCGCGCAATCGCCGGCGATCAGCACGACACCTTCTTCCGTGTCGACCGCGACGGACTGATGCCCCGGCGTATGACCCGGCGTCGGCACGACGCGCACGCCGGGCACGATATCGGTCACGCCGTTCACGAACTGCCACCGAAAATACGCGAGCGGCTCGCGGCCGATCAGAAACTCCTGGTAATACGTGGCCTGCGTCGGCAGCGGATGACCCGCGTATTCCCACTCGGCCGCCTGCACGATGAAGCGCGCATTCTTGAAAAGCGTGTTGCCGCCGGAATGGTCGTAATGCAGATGCGTGTTGATGACGATATCGACCTCGTCCGCGCTCCAGCCGACATACTCCTTCAACGCGCGTTCGAGCTTTTCCTCCGGCGCCTGATCGCATGGGCACACGAAGTTCGACACCCAGCCTGGATCGTGTATGCCCGTATCGACGACGATCTTCTTCTGCGCGCCGACAATCGCCGTCGACCATACGGGCACCTTCATCTGCTGGCCGAAGTAGCGGCCATACACTTGCGATGAGCGATCGACGGTGAGCCAGCCCGTCGGCATCGCGACTACCTTCAGCTTCGTGCTCACGATGCCCTCCGCTATCAGAAGTTGGTATCGCTCGCGCCTTTGAGCTTGAGCATCTCGCGTGCTTCGGCGGGCGTCGCGATATCGAGGGACAGTCCTTCGATCACCTGGCGAATCTTCTTCACCTGCGCCGCGCTCGATTCGGCGAGCTTGCCCGGCTCGATCCACAACGAGTCTTCGAGGCCGACACGCACGTTCGATCCCTGCGCGACGCCCATCGAGCCGAGCGGAATCTGATGACGTCCCGCGCCGAGAATCGACCATACATAGTCGTCGCCGAAGAGACGATCCGCCGTGCGCTTCATATGCGCCAGATCTTCGGGATGCGGCCCGATGCCACCGAGCAAGCCAAAAACGCTCTGCACGAAGAACGGCGGCTTGACGAGCCCGCGATCGACGAAGTGCGCGAGGTTGTACAGGTGCGAGATGTCGTAGCACTCATGCTCGAAGCGCGTACCGTTATCGCTGCACGACGTGAGGATGTATTCGATATCCGCGAACGTGTTCTTGAACACGAGATCGCGGCTGTTTTCCAGATGCTTGCGCTCCCACTCGTACTTGAATTCCTTGAAGCGATCGAGCATCGGGTACAGGCCGAAGTTCATCGATCCCATGTTGAGCGACGCCACTTCCGGCTTGAAGTGATGCGCGGGCTTCAATCGCTCCGCGACGGTCATGTGCGGGCTGCCGCCCGTCGTGATGTTGATGACCGCATCGGTTTCCGCCTTGATGCGCGGCAGAAACTCCTGAAACACGGCGGGATCCTGCGTCGGATGACCATCGTTCGGGTCGCGTGCATGCAGGTGCAGAATGGCGGCGCCTTCCTTTGCAGCCGCGAGCGCGGCATCGCCGATCTGCTGCGGCGTGAGCGGAAGATACGGCGACATCGAAGGCGTATGGATCGCGCCCGTCGGCGCGCAGGTGATGATGACCTTGCGTTTCGTTGCCATGTGCTCCTCGTTCTATTAAAGGACTTCGACGTTGCCGCAGACGGAGATCGCCTGTCCCGAGATGCCGCTGCCCGCGGGCGAGCACAGGAAGAGCGCCGTGGCCGCGACTTCCTCGGGCGTCGTCATGCGGCGCAGCGAAATCTTCGCGAGATATTGCTTCTCCATCTCTTCATAGGAGACGTTCAGTTGCTTCGCGCGCGCCGCGATCACGCGCTCGATGCGCGGCCCTTTCACGATGCCCGGCTGGATCGCATTGACGCGAATGTTCGACGGCCCGAGCTCGATAGCCAGGCTCTTCGTCATGCCGACGACGGCCCACTTCGTCGCGGCATAAGGCGTGCGAAACGCGTAGCCGAGCCGTCCCGCCACCGACGACAGCGCGATGATCGCCCCGCCGCCATTCGCCTTGCGCAAGAGCGGCACCGCGCGGCGCGCGAAGTAGAACTGCGCGTTCAGATTCACATCGACGGTCTGTTCCCATTCGTTCGCATCGAGCTCGTCGATGCCGCCCGTCGGCCCCGCGATGCCCGCGTTGTTCACGAGCACATCGAGTCCGCCGAGCTCGCGTTCCACATCGACGAATACGCGCTCGACCGCTTCCTTGTCCGCTACGTCCGCGAGCGTCGACGTGATCGCATTGCACTCCGCGCTCGCTTCGGCTTTCGCCAATGCGTCGATTGCTTCGGGACTCGCATCGCAGACGTGCACGCGCGCGCCTGCATCGATGAACGCGCGCGCTATCACGAGCCCGATGCCCGATGCGCCGCCCGTGATGAGCACGCGCAATCCCGCGTGCGGTTTCAGCATCTGAAGAACCGTCATCCATGTCTCCGTTGTTGTTATGCGTGTCAGGCGCTTGCCTTGTTGCTTAGTTCGCCGCTTTGCAAACGCTCTTGCAGATCGGCGGCCGCATCGCCGATGTCTTCCTCGATGCCGGCGCGCGCGCCTTCGCCATCGCCGCGCCAGAGCGCTTCGACGATATGACGATGCGCCGCCATCGAACGGCGCATATGCGGAATGTCGGGCGCGACGAGATTCAGGAACGGGCCGATGCGCATCCAGAGGTTCTGGATGGTCGCGAGCGTGAGATCGCTCGCGCCGTGCGTGTAAATGGCGATATGAAATTCGAAGTTGCTGCGCAGATACGCGGGCACGTCGCCCGCTTCGACGTGTGCGTCCATCGTGTCGAAGATGGCCTGCAGCGCGTCGAGATGCGCGCGTGTCATGCGCGACGCCGCGCGTTTGGCGACCGCGCCTTCCAGTGCGATGCGAACGTCCCGCAACTCATCGAGGAGTTCGAGCGTCATCGGCGGAACCATCAGCGCGCGGCCGGGACCGTCGATCAATGCGCCTTCCGCCTGCAAGCGCGTGAGCGCGGCGCGCACGGGCATGGTCGACGAGCCGACCGCTTCCGCGACGCTGCGCAAGCTGAGCAACTGCCCAGGCGCGAAGCGGCCGGTCATGATCGCCTGCCTCAATTGCGCATGAACGCGGCCGGCCATGGTTTCGCGTGCAACTAATTCGAGCGCGGGTAAGTCCGTCGTCGAGCGTGTCGCCAACTTTTGCCTCCGTTCTTTCGTTCGGCTGCTGCGATGCTTTCGATTGGTGTGACCTGTGATCACACTTGCATGGCTAAAGTGTCGGACGCGCGAGCACGCGAGTCAACCTTGAATTGCTAGGTGAAAACGCGAAGCGACGCCTCAGACCGCTTCGTGCGAAAGACGGGCCGCATCGAGCGCGACGCCGATGGCCGGAGCGGCCAACACGCGGATTGCCTGAAAATGGGACGCATCGAATGCGCCTCGAAAGAAGTCGACCACCGCGACCAAGCGCCTGACGATGAGATCATGAAGCACGGACACGTCTTGCCCGAAGTCCTTCGCGTCGGCAGCAATGAGTCTGTCGACCGCGCGCACGACGGCGAGCAATTCGTCGGTGCCGACTTCCAGGCCGAACCACATGCCAACGATGAGATCGATGTCGCGCGGACCGAGGCTCGGGTACCAGAGCGCCAAAAGATGTTTGCGGAGGCCTTTCATCGCCGGGCCCGCCAGATCTTCCCGGCTTCTGGTGAAACTGGTGCGGTGCGACCTGACCTCGACGAGGACTTCATCGACATTGCCGATCTCGCCGCCGGCCACCATGATCGCGACGAGATAGTTCAGGTCTTCGGCGCTCGCCATCTGCACGTCGAACCGGATGCGATGCTCGCGGACGAACGAACGGCGCACCATGAGCATCGCGCCGCCGATGGTGTTGAAGCCTTCGAAAAGCCGGGCCTTCAGAGCGCCGTCGCCGAGCGTGCAAAGGCCATAAGTGTCGTTGGCAATACCATCGCCGAACAAGCGCGCATGGCCGCCGCAAGCGGCAAGGCGCGCGCACTCGCGGAAAGCGGCGACTTGCGCGGCGAGCCTCGTCGGCAGCGCCCGGTCGTCCGAGTCGATGCGCGCGATGAACTCGCCGCGCGCCGCGTCGAAACCCGCATTCGAAGCGGCGCTGATGCCCTCGTTCCGGCCGAAGCGTATGAGGCGCACGCGGCTATCGTCGCCCGCTGCCTGCTGCGCGACGGCGAACGTCTGATCGATCGAGCCATCGTCCACGACGATGAGCTCCCAGTCTTCGAGCGTTTGAGCGCGAATCGAAGCGATTGCTTCGCCGATGAAGGCCTGCGCGTTGAACGCGGGCATGACGACGGTGACGAGCGGTGAGGATGTCATGGGAACCGGAATCCGTTCTGATTTGTTCCCGGCGGAGTGTGCCGCAATCGGCGCGCGATTACGCCATTTCCATCGGCAATTCAGATTTTTCGGCTCCGCCCTCAGGCGAACTTTCCCGACACCGCCCTTTGAATCTCCGCGAACGCCACCGGCTTCACGAGATGATGATCGAAGCCCGCTTCCTTCGAGCGCTGACGATCATGCGCCTGCCCGTATCCCGTCACGGCGATCAGCAAGGCATCGGCGGTTGCGGGACGCGCGCGCATCTCGGCCGCGAGCCGGTATCCGTCCATGCCCGGCAAGCCGATATCGAGCAGCACGATCTGCGGCATGAAGGTGTCGGAGACCGCGAGCGCTTCGGTTGCATCGTGCGCCGTGCGAACGTCGAAGCCGTCGGCTTCGAGCAGCAGCGCCATCGCGGTGGCCGCGTCGACGCTGTCATCGACGAGCAGCACGCGCTTGCCCGCGTTGACGGTCGCGGGCGTTGCCGGCGCGCCTTGCGTGGCCACTTGCGCATCCTTCGCGAGCGGCAGCCACACGACGAACTCGCTGCCCGCCTGCGCCCCCGCCGAGAATGCTTCGATGCGTCCGCCCTGCAACTCGACGAGCGTCTTCGCCAGCGGCAAGCCGATGCCGAGCCCGCCCTCCGATCGTTCGAGCGATGTCTCCGATTGCACGAACAGATCGAAGATGTGCGGCAGCATGTCGGACGCGATGCCGATGCCCTTGTCGCGCACGACGATACGCACCTCATCGCCGAACTGTTCCGTTTCGATGGCGATCTCGCCTTCCTCGACGCTGTACTTCGACGCATTCGACAGCAGATTGCCGAACACCTGCGCGAGCCGCACGCTGTCGCCGACGATGTAGAGCGGCGCATCCGGCAGCTTCACCGTCAACGCGTGCCGCTTTCGTTCGAGCGCGGGCTGCACGGTCTCGATGGCCGCCGCGAGCGCCGCCGCGAGATCGACCGTCTCCTGGCGCAGCGTGATCTTTCCCTGCGTGATGCGCGCAACGTCGAGCAGATCGTCGACGAGCCGGCTCAAATGCCGCACCTGTCTGTCGATGATCGCGCGCACCGTCGCGAAGTGCTGCACGGACGGCTCGCGATCCGGATCGAGCAGATCGACCGCATTGCGGATCGGCGCGAGCGGATTGCGCAATTCATGCGCGAGCATCGCGAGAAACTCGTCCTTGCGGCGGTCCGCTTCGCGCAACAGCAGTTCGGCGGCCTTGCGCTCGGAGATATCGTTGACGATGCCCGCGATGCGATACGGCCGCGCCGGATGACCCGCCGCGCCGTGAACCGGAAACGCGCGCTCCGCGACCCAGCGCGGCCCGCCGCTCGCGCGCACGATGCGATATTCGACCTGATACGGCGTGCCGTTCGCGAGCAGTTGCCGATACGCCTCGGCGACATGATCGCGATCGAGGGGAAGAATGTCGCCGGACCAGTGATCGGGGCCAGGCAGGGGCGCGGGCGCGCCGCCGCCGGTATCGAAGAGATGCGCGTAAGCGGGGCTCACATAGAGCAGTTCGTTGGATGCCGGATCGAGCATCCAGAACACGTCGTCGATATTCCCGGCAAGCTGGCGAAAGCGCTCCTCGCTCTCGCGCAGCGCATTTTCCGCGAGCCGCACGCGCAGCAACGCGCGCACATGCGCGATCAGTTCCGCGGGTTCGACAGGCTCGGTCAAATAGCTATCCGCGCCGCCTTCGAGACCGCGAATGCGATCGAGGCTATGCACGGCCGCCGCCGATGTCTGCAGCACGAGCGTGCCCGACGTCTCCGGCGATGCCTTGATCTGCCTGCACACTTCGAGCCCGTTGATGTCGGGCAGCTTCACGTCGAGCAGCACGAGATCGGGCGCTTCGGCGCGCACGCGTTCGAGCGCGGCCGTGCCCGTCGGCGCTTCGATCACGTTGAAGCCCGCGCGCGACAGGATGCGCGTTTTCGCATAGCGCGCGCCGTCGTTGTCGTCGACGTTGAGGATCAGCACCTCGTTCCAGTCGCTTCTCATGATGCTCGTCCCTCGCCCGTCACCGCATCCAGCACGCCCGGCAGCTCGCCACCGCCCGCCGGCTTTTCAACGAACGCGGTCGCGCCCAGCGCCCGCGCTTCATTGCGATCCTCGTCCTCGCCGAGCACCACGATCGGAATGCTGCGCGTCGCGGCCTGCGCGCGCAACGCGGCGAGCCAGATCCACGCTTCCGACGGCGCGGGCCGCACGGCGAGCAGCAACGCGGCGGGCTGCGTGCGCGCGAGCAGGCGGCTCGCTTCGTCGAGCGTCGCGGCGCTCATCGGGCGATACGGCGAAGCGCGCAGCGCGGCCTCGCAGTCGAGCCGCTCGATCGGATTGCTCGCGACGATCAGCACGGCGGGCCGCGTATCGCTCGCGGCGTGATGCGCGGCGTCGACGTCCGCGCCGTAATGCGCGGGAATCGTCGCGCTGAAAGTCGAGCCGCGCCCGGGTTCGCTCGCGAGCGACACATCGCCGCCGAGCAGCTTGCACAGCTTGCGGCACAGCGGCAGGCCGAGGCCCGTACCCTTCACGTATTGCTGAAGGCGGTTTTCGACTTGCCCGAACTCTTCGAAGACGACCTGCTGATGCTCCGGCGCGATGCCGATGCCCGTATCGCTGACGGAAAACGTGATGAGCCGGCGCGCGTCGTCATAGCTCGCCGCGACGCGCACTTCGCCGCGCTCGGTGAACTTGAGCGCATTCGATACGAAGTTGCGCAGCACCTGCGCGACCTTGGCTTCATCGGTATGAATGGGCGGCAGGCCTTCGCACGATTCGAACACGAGTTCCACCGCGCCGCCCGGCGACAGCGGCCGCAACATGCCGCGCAGCGCCGAAAACAGGGTATCGACTTCGAATTCGGCGGGACGCACTTCGATCTTGCCCGCTTCGATCTTCGCGAGATCGAGCAGATCGTCGACCGTTTCCGACAAATCCTCCGCCGCCTTGCGGATGAAGCGCACCTGCTTTTCCTGCTCTTCCGTCAGATCGCCGTCGATACGTTCGAGCAAGAGTTTCGAGAGCGCGCGGATCGACGACAGCGGCGTGCGGAACTCGTGGCTCATGTTCGACAGAAAGCGCGATTTCGATTCGTCCGCGCGGCGCAGATGATCGGCGCGCGCATCCAGCTCCGCATAAAGCGCGACGACGCCGCGATTGGTGTCCTCGAGTTCGCGCGTAAGACGCGTGAGCTCCTCCTGACGCTCGCGCAGATCCGCGAGCGCGGCGATCAGCTCGCGATTCTGGCGCTGCAATTCCGCCGCCGTGTCTTCGCTCGGCTGACGCTCGAGTGCGTTGTTCACCGCCTGCGCATCGCACGGCACGCCATCGGGTAAAGCCTTCGCGAGCGAGATCGAGGTGTCGCCATCGGCTTCGTCGGCGATCGCGCATTGATCCATCAGACGTTGCGCCGCGAGCAGGCCCAGCGCGGCTTGCGAGTCGTCGTGGCGCATGGCGCGCAGACGCTGGCCCGCACCGCCGCCCGCCAGAAAACGCACGACGAAGCGCGGCGGGCGCGCGGCGTTATCGACGAGAAATTCCGCGCGCGCCGCCTGCCCCGCGATCAGCACGGTGCGCGCGGCTTCGAGCACGGACGTGGAAATGCGCGTCTGATCCTGCGGCGAGAAGCCGAGCGCCGCGCTCGCATCGCGCGCCTTCACGCGCACCGCGACGATATCGCGCTCGTGATCGATCCGCATCGAGTAGAGCGGTTGCGTCATCCTGCGCTCCCGGCCGCGCGGGCCACGAACACGGTGATGTCGTCGCGGCCGCGCGCGAAGTCGCGATACAGCACCGCCGCGACGAGCGCCGGGTGCCGCATCGCGAGGCCCGGATAGCGCGCGAGATCCCAGCGCGACGTGAGCCCGTCCGAATGCAGCACGACGAGCGCGTTCGGCGGATACGGCACGTCGAAGATCTGCGCGCGCCGCGCCGCATGCCCGACGATGCCGCTGTGCGAGACGAGATGCTTGTGCGTGCCTTCGGTCCACACGCTCGCCGAAATATTGCCGATGCCCGCGAAGCTCACCGCCATGCCCGGCATCGACGCGAACGCTGGCATGCGCGCGATGCCGACCGCCGCGCCGCGCGTCGGGCGCAGCGCCTCGTTGGCGGCCTCCATGATGCGATCGAGCGCCTGGTCGCCGTTCGCGGCGAGCGCTTTGGCCGCCTCGATCGCCGCGACATTGGCGAGCGGTCCGTGACCGAGGCCATCGGCGACGAGCACGGTGAATTCGCCGTCATGCGCGTAGACGGACCATGCATCGCCGGATACGGTTTCGGTTTGCAGCGGCAGGTTCACGACGCCGTATGTCAGTTGCGGCGCACGCGTGTTCGCCGCGCCCGGCGCGTTCCAGAACACGGCGCGCAACACCGTGCCGCGTTGCGGCGCGCTCCAGATGTCGAGTTCGTCGGAAAGACGCTCGATCGCGCCCATGCCGTTGCCGGGACTGCCCGCCGTCGTGTAGCCGTCCTCGAAACAGCGATGCAGATCGTAAATGCCCGGCCCGTTGTCGATGCACAGCACTTCGATGCCGTAGCGCAAAGTCGCGCCGGCGCCCCTGTCGACGAGCGGACGCACGAGCAATTCGCCGCGCTGTGCATGCTTCAGCAGATTCGTGCCGCATTCGGTGACGACGATCGCGAGCTCGCCCGCGGCCGTCTCGTTGAAACCGAGCCCGCGCGCGAGTTCGCCGATAGAACGCCGCGCATAGGCGATCTGGCTCGCCTCGGCGATCTCGTAGCGCTGCTGCGCGGCCATCGATTCCTTCAGAACGGTTTCCATTTCGTGATCGAGACGTGCGTGCCTTCGCCCGGCGCGGAGCGGATGTCGAATTCGTCGCACAGGCGCTTGGCGCCGCCAAGCCCGAGCCCGAGGCCGCTGCCCGACGTGAATCCGTCGGAGAGCGCGCGCGGGATATCCGGAATGCCCGGACCATTGTCGACGAATTCGAGCTTGAGGCCACGGCGGCCGTTACGCTCGACGAGATAGCAATGCACGTCGCCGCCGCCGCCGTAGATGAGCGTGTTGCGTGCCAGCTCGCTCGCCGCCGTCACGAACTTCGTCTGGTCGATGAGAGACAGGCCCTGCGAGACCGCCTTCTCGCGCACGAACTGGCGCAGCCGCACGATCTGCTCGTCGTTGCGGATCGGCAGCGTGTCGGGCGGCGACGAGGACGTCGGCGCGGCTGTGGAATTGAAGATCGTCATGGAGTCGTGTGCATGCGGCCGTCAGGCCGTGCCGCCCTTCGAAAGGAGCGCCATGCCCTTCTCCACGTTCAGCGCCGTGCGTACGCCCGAAAGCGTGAGGCCGAGTTCGACGAGCGTGATCGCGACCGAAGGCTGCATGCCGACGACGACCGTCTCGGCATCGAGCACGCGCGCCATGGCGGCCGTGTTGCCGATCATGCGTCCGATGAACGAATCGACCACGTCGAGCGAGGAAATGTCGATCAGGACGCCGCGCGCGCCGTCTTTCACGATGCGGCTCGTCAGATCGTCCTGCAGCGCGAGCGCGAGCCGGTCGTGCATGTCGACCTGAATGGTGACGAGCAGGAGCCTGCCCATCGTGAGAATCGGAATGCGTTCCATCGCTTGAAACCCCGTTCAGTCGCGTTGCGTTCGATGCGTGCTTCGAATGGCGAAAGGCTGCGTCATTCCGCTTGCAGCGAATCGAAGCCGTCGCTTGCGCGGCTGCCGCGCGAGGCGTCCTGCGCGGATCCGGCCGTCACCGACTTGCCCGTGCGCTGCAGCGCGACGACGAACGCCGACGCGAGCGTCGCCTTGGTCGTGACGTTCGTGAGATTCACGCCGAGATGAACGATGGTCTGCGCGATCTGCGGACGAATACCGCTGATGATGCAGTCCGCGCCCATCAGACGCGCCGCCGCGACCGTCTTCAGCAAGTGCTGCGCGACGAGCGTATCGACGGTCGGCACGCCGGTGATGTCGATGATCGAAATGGCCGCGCCCGTCTCGACGATCTTCTGCAGCAGGTTTTCCATCACGACTTGCGTGCGCGCCGAATCGAGCGTGCCGATGAGAGGCAGCGCGAGAATGCCGTCCCACAACTGCACGACGGGCGTCGACAGTTCGAGCAGTTCCTGCTGCTGGCGCACGATGACCTGCTCGCGGCTCGCCTGGAACACTTCGGTCGTGAAGAGCCCGAGCTCGTCGAAGAGCGTGCTGATCGTCCAGGTGAGATCGGCGAGCGCGGGGGCATCGTTGACGAGCGTGTCGCGCAGGCGGGCGAAGAGCGGCTGCTTGAGCGAGAACACGAACATCGCGGTCTCGACGGGCGTGAAGCCCTGACGCGCACGCTGCGCCGACATTTCCGCGAGAAACGCGCGCACTTCCTGCCATGCGGACGATTTGAAATCGACGCGTTCGGAGGCGCCGAGCGCCGTCACGAGAAGCGACGTGAACTGGCTGAACTGATTGCGCAGTTCCGCCTCGCCGACGAGGCCGCGCCGCGCCGCGATGGCGTGCTGCTGCGCGAACCATTCCGCGAGCAATTGCTCCTGGTTGCTGGTGAACAGTTGGGCAAGCCGCGTTCCGCCGACCATTTCCATGCCGAGATCCCCGTGCGAATGATGTTATTGGGCGCCAAGCCCTGGAAGCTGGATTGTTGCATCGCCGCGAAAGCTATCGAAATAAAGCAACGCGAAGCGCTCGGAATGTAGCACGCCATCCCAAAAATCGACAGTGCGACAAGCCTTGCGGCACAAGGGATTCGAGGATTTCTTCCGTTTGTCGCGATGTGCGCTGCGCCGAATCGGCAAATGCTGCCGTGTGCGCGCGATCGCATGGACAATATCGGTCAAATATCCTGAACAAAGTCAAGCGCGCGTCCGATGCCATGTATAGCGGCCCGAATATTTTTTCGGCCGTCGCGCGGTGCAATACTCGGGCGACCCACTCAACGTCATAGACATTCGAGCTTGCCGGAGCGCACATGGCCCAAACGATTCATCCCGTCGACGAAGTGCTGCCCATCGGTCAGATGCTCGCGGTCGGCATTCAGCACGTACTCGTGATGTACGCGGGCGCGATCGCGGTGCCGCTCATCATCGGCGCGGCGCTGAAGCTGCCGAAGGAGCAGGTCGCGTTTCTGATCAGCTCGGACCTCTTCGCGTGCGGAGTCGTCACGCTGGTGCAGTGCATCGGCGTATGGAAATTCGGCATCCGCCTGCCGGTCATCATGGGCGTGAGCTTCGCGCCGGTCGGGCCGATGGTCGCGATGGCATCATCCGGTGCGGGCCTGCCGGCGATCTTCGGCGCGACCATCGCGGCGGGCGTGTTCGCGGTCCTGATCGCGCCGTTCTTCGGACGGCTGATGCGCTTCTTTCCGCCGATCGTCACGGGCACGATCATTCTGACGATCGGCATGACGCTCTTTCCCGTCGCGATCAACTGGGCGGGCGGCGGACGCGGCGCACCGAATTTCGGCGAGCCGCGCAATCTGATGATCGCGGGCATCGTGCTGCTCGCGATTCTGCTCATCAACAAGTATCTGAAGGGCTTCGTCGCGAATATTTCGGTGTTGCTCGGCATGGCGATCGGCTTCGTGATCGCGTTGCCGCTCGGCTTCGTCGATTTCGCGGGCGTCGGTCAAGCCGCGTGGTTCGCGCCGGTGCGGCCGTTCGCGTTCGGCATGCCGGTCTTCGATGTCGCGGCGATCGCCTCGCTGTGTCTCGTGATGGTCGTCATCATGGTGGAATCGCTCGGCATGTTCCTCGCGCTCGGCGATCTCGCGATGCGCCCCGTTTCGCGCATCGATGCGACGCGCGGACTGCGCACCGATGGTCTCGGCACCGTGATCGGCGGCATCTTCAATACGTTTCCGCATTCGTCGTTTTCGCAGAACATCGGGCTCGTGGGCATTACGGGCGTCAAAAGCCGCTGGGTGGTCGCGGTGTCAGGCGTGATCCTGATCCTGCTCGGGCTGCTGCCGAAGCTCTCGAATCTGATTGCTTCGATACCGGTGGTCGTGCTCGGCGGCGCGGGCATCGCGATGTTCGGCATGGTCGCGGCGACCGGCGTGAAGATCCTGAGCAAGGTCGATTTCGATAGCAAGAACAACTTGCTCATCATCGCGATCAGTCTGGGCGTGGGCGTGATTCCGCTTGCCGCGCCGACGTTCTTCGCGCACATGCCGGCGTCGGCGGGGCCGCTGACGCATAGCGGAATCACGCTCGCCGCGGTGTTCGCGATTCTGCTCAACGCGCTGTTCAATCGCGAGCGGGAAGCGGAGGACGTGGAGAAGGAGATCGCTGCGGAGATGCCTTTGAGCTTGCGGCAGGGGGATGTGGATGTGCGGGAGTGAGCGAGTTGCCGGAGATCCGGCCGATGGCGCCACGCAAGCGGCCTGCAATCGCTCGCGCGCAACCGCGCCCTACCTAACCGCAAGGGCTTTGGGCCGGGATGAATTCGAACAGAACCTGGAAGCGCTCCGAATCGGGGACATTTGGAACGGTAGGCCAAATCTCATAGTCGACCTCGATACGCCTCTCTTCGACGCCGAGCGCACGAAGATAGCTAACGACGGATTCAACGCGCTTTTTTGTGACCGCCGTTCCGTCTCGTCGCCCTTTTCGAAATAGCCATAGAGAACAACAATGTCAGTCCGCGCGACGCTGTTGTTAGCGTCGACGAGCGTGCGCGCCAGATCAACTCGATGGCGATTTGACACCGACAAGTTGTCCGCGTCGAATTTGATCGATTGGATCCGCGGAATTCATCTGGGTCATTTTTCTGTCGGTAACAATTCACCGCCCATACATGAAATGCAGGCGCAAGCGCACGCATCCACACGCCGCAACTCCACTACCATACGAGGAACGCCAACCCGCCGCCGACACCGATGCGCGAAGTCCTCTGGATCGCCCTGCTCGCCATAGCGCTGGTCTACACGATCGCGCTCGCGGGCCTGTATTGGCTGCAAGGAAGGCTCGTCTATCCGCTGGAACAGATCGAAGCCTTCAAGAACGCCGATGTGGAAGCGCGCACCGAAGCAGTCGTCATCAGAACCGATGACGGCCTCGACCTGACCATGCGCTACAAAGCGCCGCCCGACGACGACGCGCCCACGGTCATCCTCTTTCACGGCAATGGCGAAGACCTTTTCCAGCGCGGTCATGTTGCATTGGAGATGATCGAAGCGGGCTATGGCGTGCTGCTCGCCGAATATCGCGGCTACGGCGGCAATCCCGGCAGGCCGCACGAAGCCGGCCTTTACGCCGATTCGCGCGCCGCCTACGCCTACGCCGCGGCGCGTTCACGCAACATCGTGCTGCACGGTTATTCGCTCGGCTCGGGTGTCGCCGTGCAGCTTGCAAGCGTCGCGAAGATCCATGCGCTGATGCTCGAAGCGCCGTTCACGAGCATCGTCGATGTCGCCGCGAAACGCTTCCGGCTCTTTCCCGTGCGGCTGCTCGCACGCGATCGCTACGAAAGCCTCGCGAAAATCGCATCGATCGATGCGCCGCTCTTGATCTACGGCGGCACGAAAGACGGCGTGATTCCGCCCGAACACTTCCAGCGTCTCTTCGATGCAGCACGCGGCGACAAGCGTCTCGCGCTCATCGAAGACGCCGATCATCTCGACGTTTGGACGATGGGCGGCCGCGAACACGCGATGCAATTCCTCGCGTCACTGCAACCGACGCGCGACACGCTGCAAGCCTAAGCCGATTTCTTGCGCGTGCGCCCGAGCTTGAGCGTGACCCACGCCGGCGCATGATCGCTCGCATGCGGCTCGCCGCGCACCCATTTGTCGACGCCCGCCGCCTCCAGCTTCTTCGCGAGATCCTTGCTAAGAAGGATGTGATCGATGCGCAAGCCCGAATTCGTCTGCCAATGATTGCGGAAGTAATCCCAGAACGTATAGATGCGCTCATCGGGAAACTTCTGCTTCAGCGCATCGGTCCAGCCTTGCGCGAGCAAATCCGCGTAGGCCGCGCGGCTCTCCGGCTGCAACAGCGCGTCCTTCAGCCACGAGCGCGTGTTGTAGATGTCGTCATCGGTCGGCACGACGTTGTAATCGCCCGCGAGCACGACGGGATGTCCGCTATCGAGCAACATCTTCGCATGTGCGTTGAAGCGCGCGAACCATTCGAGCTTGTAATCGAACTTCGGGCCGGGCTGCGGATTGCCGTTCGGAAGATAAAGACAGCCGATCAGCAAGCCGCCCACGGCCGCCTCGATATACCGGCTATGCGTATCGTCTTCGTAACCCGGCAGCCCGCGCCGGCTCAGCACCGGCTCCGCGTCTTTCGCGAGAATCGCCACGCCGTTCCACGATTGCTGCCCATGCCATAGCGCGCCGTAGCCCGCGTTCGCGATCGCGTCGGCGGGAAACTGCGCGTCGGTCGCTTTCAGTTCCTGCAGGCAGACGATATCGGGCGATTCGCGTTCGAGCCATGTCAGCAAGGCGTCGAGCCGCGGACGGATGCCGTTGATGTTGAAGGTCGCGATTTTCACTCGGCGTCTCTCCATCGGTGGATCGGGATCGATGCTACACGCGTCGCAGTTTGCGTGCCGCGTCGCGAACCACGCGGGGAGATTCAGCGCTTCTCGCTGTCGAGATGCGCCATCTGCACGGCCTCGTAGCGATCGCCCGCCGCCGCGCCCTTCGGCACCGCCGCTTCGATCGCGGCGAAGTCATCCTTCGTGAGCGCGACATCGAGCGCCCCGAGCGATTCCGTCAGCCGGTCGCGACGGCGCGCGCCGACGACAGGCACGATGTCATCGCCCTGCGCGAGCACCCACGCGATCGCGATCTGCGCGACGCTCACGCCCTTTGCATCGGCGATCTTGCGCAACGCATCGACGAGCGCGAGATTGCGTTCGACGTTGCCTTGCTGAAAGCGCGGACTGTTCGCGCGCCAGTCGCCGGATTGCGCGGCGTCGCGGCTCCAGTGTCCGCTGATGAGTCCGCGCGACAGCACGCCGTACGCCGTGATGCCGATGCCGAGTTCGCGGCATGCCGGAAGAATCGATTCCTCGAGGCCGCGCGAAATCAGCGAGTATTCGATCTGCAGATCGCACACCGCATGCACGGCGGCGGCACGGCGAATCGTGTCCGCGCCGACTTCCGACAATCCGACGTGGCGCACATAGCCCGCGTCGATCATCTCGGCGATCGCGCCGACGGTGTCTTCGACCGGCACGTTCGCATCGAGGCGCGCGGGCCGATAAATGTCGATATGTTCGACGCCGAGCCGCTGCAATGTATACGCGAGCGAATTCTTCACGGCGACGGGCCGTCCATCGAACGCGATGAACCGGCCGGCCGGATCGCGCATGCCGCCGAATTTCACGCTGAGAATCGCCGCATCGCGGCGTGAAGGCGGCGCGCTTCTCAACGCTTCGCCGATCAGCATTTCGTTGTGCCCCATGCCGTAGAAGTCGCCGGTGTCGAGCAGCGTCACGCCCGCTTCGAGGGCCGCGTGTATCGTCGCGATGCTCTCCGCGCGATCCGACGGCCCGTACATGCCCGACATGCCCATGCATCCGAGGCCAATCGCCGACGATTGCGGTCCGTTCTTTCCGAGCTTGCGTTGTTCCATGTTCGTTCTCTCCTTGAAGAATGGAGACGATTATGGGAGCAAACCTCGCGTGCGATAATCCGCCTCAATCCGAATGGGCTGTGCGCCTCAGCGAACAATGGGTGAGAGATGAGCGAACCGGATTTGTCGGATCTTCACGCGTTTCTGGCCGTCGCGCGGTCGCGTGGCTTCAGGCAGGCGGCGCTGTTGCGCGGCGTGTCGGCGTCGTCGCTGAGCGAGGCCATACGCAGGCTCGAAACGCGTCTGGGCGTGCGGCTTTTGAATCGCACGACGCGCAGCGTCACGCCGACCGAAGCGGGCGAGCGGCTCATCGAACGCCTCGGGCCCGCGTTCGCGGAAATCGCGGGCGCGCTCGATGCCGTCAACGGCTTTCGCGACAGCCCGACCGGCACGTTGCGCCTGAACGTCCCGCGCATCGTGTCACGCGAGATCCTGCCGCCAATCGTCGCGCGTTTTCTGACGGCGCATCCGGGCATCAAGCTGGAGATCAGCGCAACCGATACCTTCATCGACGTGCTCGCCGCCGGTTTCGATGCGGGCATCCGTTATGACGAGCGCATCGAGCGCGACATGATCGCCGTGCCGATCGGGCCGCGCACGCAACGCTTCGTCGCGGTGGCGTCGCCGGCTTATCTCGCGGCGCACGGCGAGCCGAAGCATCCGCGCGAACTCGTGAATCACGCGTGCATCGGGCATCGTTTCGATAGCGGCGTGCTGGCCGTGTGGGAATTCATGCGCGGCAAGGAAACGATACGCATCGCGCCGGAAGGACCGCTCGTCACGTCGTCGATCGAGATCAGCCGAAGCGCGGCCATCGCGGGATTGGGCCTCGTCTATACGTTCGACGAGTTCGTGCGCGCGGCCATCGACGATGGCGCGCTCGTGCCCGTGCTCAAACCGTGGTGGCAGAGTTTCACCGGGCCGCGTCTCTATTATCCGAGCCGCGCGCACATGCCGGGGCCGTTGCGCGCGTTCATCGACTTCATTCGCGCGGGGAATTGAGCGCGCTCATTGCTGCACGCCCCAGCGGCGCACGGTCACGCGCTCGATCGTATCGAAGACGAGATGCTCCACAGCAAGGCCGATCACGATGACCGCAGCCAGTCCCGCGAACACGCGGTCCGTGTAAAGCTCGTTGCGGTTCTGGAAGATGTACCAGCCGAGCCCGCCCTTGCCCGAGCTCGCGCCGAACACGAGCTCCGCCGCAATCAGCGTGCGCCACGCGAAGGCCCAGCCCACGCGCAAGCCCGCGAGAATCGAAGGCAACGCGGCGGGCACCAGAATCAGCATCACATGGCGCATGCCGTTGAGACCGTAGTTGCGGCCCGTCATGCGCAAGGTCGTTGGCACGGCCTGAAAGCCCGCATACGTGTTGAGCGCGAGCGGCCACAACACCGAATGCACGAGCACGAAAAGCAGGCTTCCGGTGCCGAGGCCGAACCACAGCAACGCGAGCGGCAACAGCGCGATGGAAGGCAGCGGATTGAACATCGCGGTGAGCATCGAAAGGATGTCGCGGCCGATGCGCGTCGAGACCGCAAGCGATGTCAGCGCGAACGCGAGCGCCGCGCCGAGCGCATAGCCGCGCAGCAGTACCGACATCGAAATGCCGATCTTCTCGATGAGTTCGCCCGACGCGATGCCCTGCACGAATGCGACGAAGGTCGCGCTGAAAGTGGGCAACAGCAGATCGTTATCGACGGCGCGTGCGGCGATTTCCCACAACGCGATCAGCACGAGCGCGATGATCGACTTGCGCAGCCACGCACGATCCGCTAGCCGCTTCGACAGCGGCAACGGCGCTTCATGTTCGACGGCGACGCTCGCGGCAGGCGCGATTTCATACTCGGGCCGCACGGGCGGCACGATCAGATGCGGCGTGCTCATTGCGCGCGCTCCTCTTCGAACAACAGACGATGAATGCGCGCGACGCTCTGCTGAAACTCGCCGCGACCCAGGCTGTCCTGCGTGTATTGATGACTGTTGAGCTCGGCGCGCACGCGTCCCGGATGCGGCGTCAGCAGCAGAATGCGATTGCCGACGATCAGCGCTTCCTCGATCGAGTGCGTGACGAACAACAGCGTGAATCGCTCGTCGCTCCAGAGGCGCAAGAGCTCTTCCTGCATGCGGCGTCGCGTGAGCGCATCGAGTGCGGCGAAGGGCTCGTCCATCAGCAGCACGCGCGGCTGCATCGCGAGGGCGCGTGCAATGGCGACGCGCTGCTTCATGCCGCCCGACAGCGTATGCGGATACGCATCGGCGAATTTGGCGAGACCGACCTTGTCGAGATAATGCAGCGCGCGTTCGCGAGCTTCGGCGCGGCCGAGCTTGCGCGCGACGCGCAGCGGAAAGGCGACGTTCTGCACGACGGTCTTCCACGGCGGCAACTGATCGAACTCCTGAAACACGACGATGCGATCCGCGCCCGGCCCGCGCACACGTTCACCGCCGATTTCGATGCTGCCTCCAACCGGCTCGATGAAGCCCGCAACGGCCTTGAGCAAGGTCGACTTGCCGCAGCCCGAAGGCCCGAGCAGCACGAAGCGGTCGGCGCCGTAGACATCGAAGCTGACATCGTGCGTCGCGCGAACGAGCCGCTCCGGCGTGCGGTATTCGAGCGTGACGTTCTTCGCGCTGAGAAGCTTGCCGCTCGTCGCAGCCTCACGATCGGCTTCGTGCGAATAAAGCGCTTGGGGATTGGCGGCCATGTTCATCTGCCCGATTGCAAACGATCACGATACCGGCGCGCTGCGCTCGAGCGAACCAATCATTGCGCATATCGAATCCGCAATCGCCGATAAGCGGCGTCAGCTTCCGTCTTTCGTCGCGGGATCGGTGAAGAAGTAATCCTGCCACGACTTCGGCTCGTTCTTGATGACGCCGACGCGATGCATGAACTGCGCGAGCCCGAACGTGTTTTGCGGCGCGACCTTGAATTGCACCGACGGATCCTTGATCACCTTGATCAGCAAATCGCGGTCGATCTTCGCGTTGTTCACGCGCAGATAAATATCGGCGGCTTGTTCCGGATGTTGCGTGATATAGCGCGCGGCATCGGCAAGACCGGCGACAAACGCGCGATACGTCTTCGGATTCTCGTTGCGGAATTTCTCGGTCGCGTAGAGCACCGTCGCGGAACTGGGGCCGCCGAGCACATCGTATGAATTGAGCACGATATGCGCTTTTGGATTGCCCGCGAGTTCCTGCTGCTGGAACGGCGGATTGCCGAAGTGCGCGTTGATCTCCGTGCCGCCCGCGATGAGCGCCGCGGCTGCGTCCGGATGCGGCACCGCTTGCGTGAGCTTGTCGAGGCGGTTGTATTCCTTGTCGCCCCATTGCTTCGCCGCCGCGTATTGCAGGACGCGCGATTGCACCGACACGCCGACTGCCGGCACCGCGATGCGATCCTTGTCGGTGAAATCGGCGATGGTTTTTACGCGCGGATCGTTCGATACGAGGTAATACGGGAAGTTGCCGAGCGACGCGACGCCCTTCACGTTTTGCCGTCCGTGCGTGCGGTCCCAGATCGTCAGCAACGGGCCGACGCCCGCCGCGGCGATATCGACCGAGCCGGACAACAGCGCATCGTTGACGCTCGATCCGCCCGACAGCTTCGCCCAGTCGACCTTGATATCGAGCCCTTCCTTCTTGCCTTCCTGCTCGATGAACTTCTGGTCGCGCGCGACATTGAGCAGCAGATACACGACGCCGAATTGCTCGGCGATGCGCAACGTGCCTTCGGCATGCGCGCTCGCCGACGTGACGCCGATCGCGAGCGAAAGCGCCGCGACGAGCGCGCGTGCGCCGCCCTTCCCGGTTCGAGAATGCATCGATGAAACCCCGTAAAAATAGTGGCTTTTTAGAAAGGCGCGTCGCCTTCGATGGTCGTGCGATAGAGCTTGCGGCGCTGATCGTCGGGCGTGCCGGCGGCGAGATGCATCACCGAGCGGTTGTCCCAGAAGACCATGTCGCGTTCGCGCCATTGATGGCGATAGACGAACTCGCTTTGCGTGCTATGCGCGAAGAGTTCCGCGAGCAAGGCGCGGCTTTCGTCTTCCGGCAGACCGATGATGCGCGTCGTGAAATGCTCGCTCACGAAGAGCGCGCGACGCTTGGTTTCCGGATGCGTCCGCACGATCGGATGCGTCACCGGCTTGACTTGCGCGATCTGCTCCGCCGACAGATTCGGACGCCACGGACTGCGCTCTTGCAGCTCGCCGTATTTGGCGAGATAGGTGTGTTCGGCGACGCGGCCTTCGACTGCATCGCGCAGATGCGCGGGCAGCGTGTCCCACGCGAGATGCTGATTCGCGAACAGCGTGTCGCCGCCGGTCGCGGGCAATTCCTGCGCGTGCAGCATCGAGCCGAGACTCGGCTTGTCCTTGTACGAAAGATCGGAATGCCAGAAATGACCCGCATCGCCGAGACCGATCGGCTTGCCGTTCTCGACGATGTTCGACACGATCAGCACTTCCGGATGCCCCCCGAGCCCGAACTGATGCAGCACGTGAATCTGCAGCGGACCGAAGCGCTTGCTGAACGCGACCTGTTCGTCGGGCGTGATGCGCTGATCGCGAAACACGAGAACGTGATGATCCAGATGCGCGCGATGGATGCGCGCGAAATCGGCTTGTGACAATGGCTTCGACAGATCGAGCCCGATGACTTCCGCGCCGAGCGGCGCATCGAACGGGCGAATCTCGATGGATTGATCGGCGGCAGCGTGCTCGGCAATGGGGGCAGTGAGAATCGTCACGTCGGACTAATGGCAATCGATAGCTTGGGGAAGCGATCAATCTAACGCGCGGCGATTCGCGCGGCAACGAAGCATCTGCGATTACGTTATGCGCCTATGAAATAAGGCGCGCTTCAGTCGCCGGCGATATCGAACGGCAATTCGACCTGCACCGGCTCGACGAAGCCGCTTTCGTCGCGCCCGGCGAGCGCGCTGACGCGTACGCCGAGCAGACGGATGCGGCGATCGAGCACGATGCGCTTCAGGCATTCGGTCGCGGCGCGGCGAATCTCGACGGGATCGGCGGTCGCGACGGGCACGGTAAGATCGCGCGTCACGGTGCGGAAGTCGTCGAAACGCAGCTTGATGCCGACCGTGCGCCCGACGTAGCCCTTGCGCTGCAAGTCTTCGGCGACGCGCGTGCACAGCCCCGTGAACTCGGCGGAAAGCGTCGCGCGATCCTGCTTCGGATGAAAGTCCCGCTCGAAGGTCGTCTCGCGGCTCATCGACTTGGGCGTCGAAGTGACGACGACAGGCCGCTCGTCCTGCCCCTGCGCGATGCGCGCGAGCCAGGCGGCGTACGTGTGGCCGAAATGCGTCTGCAGGAAACCGGGATCGGCGGCGGCAATATCGCCCACGGTCACGATGCCGAGCGCCGCGAGCTTCTCGTTCGCCTTCGGTCCGATGCCGTTCACCTTGCGCGCGGCGAGCGGCCAGATGCGCGTTGGCAGATCGTCCATCGTGAGGATGGTGAGACCGTCGGGCTTGTCGAGCTCGGAGCCGATCTTCGCGAGCAGCTTGTTGGGCGCGATGCAGATCGAGCAGGTGAGGCCCGTCGCGTCGTGCACGGCGTCCTTCATGCGCTGGCCGATCTCGGCGGATTCGCCGGGTAGATCGCTGACATCGATATAAATTTCGTCGATGCCGCGATTCTCGATCTGCGTGGTGAACGTCGCGACGGCCGCCTTGAAAAGCCGCGAATAATGGCGATAGGACTCGAAATCGGTCGGCAGAAGAATTGCGTCGGGCGCGAGCTGGGCGGCTTTCATCATGCCCATCGCGGAAAAGACGCCGAACTTGCGCGCCTCGTAGGTAGACGTGGTGACGACGCCGCGACCCGCGTAATCGCGCAGACGCTTGAAGCGGCGCCTGCCGTCGGGCAACGTTTCAGGCGTGGCGCTGCGCCCGCCGCCGACCACGACGGGCATGCCGCGCAATTCCGGATAACGCAGAAGTTCGACCGACGCGAAGAAGGCGTCCATGTCGAGATGCGCGATGCGGCGCGGTGCGGATGTGAAGGACAGCGCGTCCATCGCGGCGACGAGAGCAGAAAAATGGCTTACTGTACATCCATACAGGTGTTCGCGCTAGAGGACGCCCGTCGCGATGGCCGGCTCATTCCGGCGTGCGCTTTTCCGCGAGCGCGCGGCGGCAATCGTCGAAAACCTGCCGCACGACATCCGATTGATAGTTGAGGTCTTCGCTATCGAGAATTTCCTCGACGGCGTCGCGGGCCCAGTCGGCTTCGAGCATCGCGCAATGCTGCGTGGCGATGTCGCGGGCGATGGCCGCGAGCTTCGCGACCGTCAGCCAGTCCGCGAGCCGCTGATGACGGTCGAGCCACTTGTGCGCGGCCTGTACGTGAAACGAAGCCGCCGGCCAGTCGCCATTGAGGTAATACGCGCCGAGACTGCCGCATGTGAGCCAGCACAGCAACTCGACGCGGTCGCGGGCACTGAGGGTACGAGACACATCGTTCATGGCGGCCTTCACGAGAGACGATCGACGAATGCGAACAGCGCACAGTTCCGTATGAAACCCCTATTAAAACAAGATAGCACGGGATGGTGCGGCGCGGCAGTGCCTCCCCGCAGCGTGATCCGCGTCACGGTGCGTTGGCGAACGCTTCGTCATGCGAAGAGCAGCATCGCGCATGCCGCGAGTCGCTGCTTCGCGCTCTCATTCGCTGCTAATTCAGCGCGCATAACCTGCTTTCGTCGGCCCCACTCATCGGCCTGCATTCAACGACGGGAGCACATCATGTTTGAACGTCTCACTCACTCCATCGACCATCTCTTTTCGATCCGCACCGCGCAGGAAGCCCGCGACGACTATCTCGCATCGTCGAGCGATCTCGCGGATCTCGAACGGCGCATGCGTCAGATCGAAACGCAGGATCACGACTACAGCATGTATTTTTGCGGCGCGCTCGGCCGTCGATACGACGAGCATTGACCCGCGCCGCCGATGTCGCGCGCGCTATTTCGTTTCCTCGCGGCCGGCCTGGCCGAGCATCACCGTCCAGCCGAGGCCGCGCACGTTGCGGATCACGCCCGCGCCGAATTTCTTGCGCACCGAATGGATCAGCACGTCGACCGCGTTGCTCTCCACTTCCTTGCCCCAGCCGTAGAGACGGTCTTCGAGTTGATCGCGCGAGAAGATCGTGCCGGGACGTTCGAGCAGCGCGTGCATCAGCGCGAATTCACGCGCGGACAGCACGCCCGACGTCTCTCCGCACGTAAGCGTACGCTGATCGAGATTGAGGCAGAGCGAATCGTCGCCGAGGCGCGAGACCGCGTAGCCCGCCTTGCGGCGCAGCACCGCGCGGATGCGCGCCAGCAGTTCGGGCATGTCGAAGGGCTTGAGCAGATAGTCGTCGGCGCCGAGATCGAGGCCCTGGACGCGTGTGTCGAGATCGTCGCGCGCGGTGAGGATCAGCACCGGCGTCGCGTTGCCGGACGTGCGCGCCTGCCGCAAGAGTTCGATGCCCGTCATGCCCGGCAAGCCGAGATCGAGCAGCACGACGGTGTACTCGGCGGCGTTGATCGCCTCGCGGCCCGCGTTGCCGTCGCGGACCCAATCGACGGCGTAATCGGCGTCCTTGAGCGCACGCATCAGGCTCGTGCCGATCTGCACGTCGTCTTCGATCAGAAGAATTCGCATGTTCCACCCCGCGTCCCGCGAGAATGGCGCGCGCCACGCGCCCGGAATGCGGCCCGAAGGATCTGGGAAAACGGAAAACGCACGACCGGTCATTTTGAGTGTTCTACTGACCGGCGACGATCGCTTCGCGCCACGCAGCGAATGCATTGTAATCGGCGGAAAACAGCGCGCAAAACACTAAAGGTTCAACGCGGGCGATGGCACGCTTTCGCTCACTTCCTCGACCGGAAAACCGATCGAAGCGACGATGCCCGAGCGCCCGTCGCTGCGATTTTCGAGCGTCACGTCGCCGCCGTAACGCGCGGCAATCGCCTTCACGATCGACAGCCCCAGCCCGCTGCCCTCGATGTCCGGATTCGCGCGGAAAAAGCGGTCGAACACGCGCGGCAGCAAGGCTTCGTCGATGCCCGGCCCCGTGTCGACGACATCGATCCAGACCATGTCGCCATCGCGCCGCGTGCGCAGGTCGATGGTGCCGCCATCGGGCGTATAGCGCACCGCGTTCGACACGAGATTCTTCACCGCCATGCCGATGTCGGTTTCCACCGCGCGCACGTGCGCGTTCACCATTTCCTCCGCGCCGATATCCATGCCGCGCGACAAGGCGATCGGCAGCACGTCGGCGACGGCGGCCGTGACCACGTCCGCGATGTTCACGCGCGCGAGCGGCGCGCCGTTCATCGGCGCATCGGCGCGCGCCATCCGCAAGAGTTGCGTAATCAGCTTGCCGCTGCGCGCGATGCCCTTGCGCAACTCCTGAAAGCGCTCCTGATTGCCGGGATAGATATGCGGCGCGAGATTGTCGGCCTGAAGCTGCAGCGCGGTGAGCGGCGTGCGCAATTCGTGCGCGGCATCGGCGATGAACTTGCGCTCCTTCTCGATCGATGTCGCGAGGCGCTCGATCATCGTGTTGATCGAATGGATGAAGGGCGCGATTTCCGTGGGCACGCCGACGGTCGGCAGCGGCTGCAGATGACCCATGTCGATGGCGCGGACTTCCTCGCCCAGCTCGTTCAACTGACGCAGCGAGCGCCGCACGACGAGCGCGACCGCGATCCACACGAGCGGCAAAAGCACCGCGATCGGCCAGAGCGTTTGCGTCGCGGCTTCCTGCGTGATTTCGCGCCGGATCGACGAGCGCTGCGCGACCTGGATCGTCATCGTCGGCTCCTGGCGCGTGAACATGCGCCAATGCTCGCCGTTGACGTCGACGCCGGAAAAACCCGGCTGCGCGTCGCGCGGAAAGTGCAGCGATGGGTCGGTCGTGCGGAAAGGCAGCGCCTCGCCCGGCTTCCACACCACGGCGACGACATCGCGCTCGTCCTGCGTGCCGCGTGCGGGATTTTTCGGCAGGCTGTCGGCGAGTCCGTCGCGCAGACGCGCCGCCACTTGTTCGAGCCGCATGTCGAGCAGCGCGCTCATGCCGGTCTTGCTCAACTGATACGAACTCACGCCCTGCACGACGCCGATCACGCTGACGAGCAGCCCGAGCGCGAGCACCAGCTGATTCTTCAGTGATTTGATCATGCGAGTCCGCCGCTTCGGAAGGGAACGGGGCAAAGCTGCAGCCCGTTCGATTTTAGGCGACATTCCCGGGGATTTCGGTCTGAAAGACGACATGTGCGTGGCAGATGCGCGTAAGCGCGGAAAAAAATGCGCCGGTCCGAATCACGGCCGGCGCCAAGGGCTGAGGAGAATACGTGAAACGGGCCGCCGGATTGCTCGGGGAAGCATGCTGCCCGTCCACGTACAGAAGGTAGGCCCGAAGAATTAGCGTTGAATGAGCGCGCAAATGCGCATCGAGCAGCGATTCGCGCGGCGGGATAACATTGCATCCGGCGCTTTTTCATCGGCGACATTGCTTCGGCTGCAAGGAATCCGCAAGCCGGGGCGTCGCCGCCGCATCTTCATTTTTCGAGCATGGCCCGTCTGCGCGCATCGTTGTCTCGTACGCGCGGCGGGCGATATGCCTTCCTGCCCGCATGTCACAGCACAGCAAAACCGTCCGTCCCCTCGTCATCGGCGCGGTGATGGCCTCGATGGCCATGGTCGCGATCGAAGCCACCATCGTCTCCACCGCGATGCCGCAAATCGCGACGCAGCTCGGGGGCCTCAATCTGTATAGCTGGGTGTTCTCGTCGTTCCTGCTCACGCAGACGGCGCTCACGGTCGTGTTCGGCAAGCTCGCCGATCTCTACGGCCGCAAGCCGGCGATCCTCGCGGGCATCGCGATCTTTCTGATCGGCTCGGTGCTCGCGGGCTTCGCGTGGTCGATGCCCGCGATGATCGTCTTCCGGCTGATTCAGGGCGTCGGCGCGGGCGCGATCCTGCCGGTCGCGCTGACGGTCGTCGGCGATCTCTATCCGGCGCGCGAGCGCGGCAAGGTGCAGGGCTATCTCGCGAGCGTGTGGGCCGTGTCCGCCGTGCTCGGGCCGATGGTGGGCGGCCTGCTGATTCGCCAGTTCTCGTGGGCGTGGATCTTCTGGATCAACGTGCCGATCGGCATACTGGCCGCGCTGCTTTTCACGCTCTTTCTGCACGAGGAAAAGCGCCACGACCGTCCGGCGATCGATCTCGCGGGCGCGTTCTTCTTCACCGCCGCCGTCGCCGCGCTGATGATGGCGCTCACCGACGCCGGCCACGCGAGCAATGCGCGCGTCGGCGTGGAGATCGGCGTGTTCGTGCTCGCGATCGTGTGCTTCGTGATTCAGGAGCGCCGCGCCGCCGATCCGATGATCTCGTTCAGGCTGTGGTCGCATCGGCCGATTGCCGCGAGCAACGTCGCGACGGTCCTCGCCGGCATGGCGATGATGGGCCTCACCACTTTCCTGCCGATGTACGTGCAGGGCGTGATGCATCGCACGCCGGTGGAAGCGGGCCTCGCGCTCACGATGATGATGATCGGCTGGCCGAGCGGCGCCACTTTCACGTCGCGCGCGTTCAGCCGCATCGGCCTGAGGCGTCTGTTGATGATCGGCCCGGTCTTCATTCCGCTGGGCGCGTTGCCGTTCGTGCTGCTCGGTCCGCAATCGAGCCCGGTCTGGGCGGGCGTCGGCTCGGCGGTGCTGGGCTTCGGCATGGGCATCACGAGCGTGTCCTGCCTCATCCTGATACAGGAAATCGTGCAGCCGATGGAACGCGGCAGCGCGACGGCATCGAACCTCTTTTCGCGCAACCTCGGCAATACGCTCGGTGCAGCCGTGTTCGGCGCGGTGCAGAACTACGGCCTCACGCACACGGCCGGCCTGCCGCCCGTTCATGCGGATCAGCTGAAGCAACTGCTGTCGTCGGTGCCCGGCGACTTCGCGATGAACAACGAGATTCGCCTCGTGCTGCACCATTCGCTGCATCTGACCTTCACGGCGATGTTCGTGATCGCGCTAGGCACCGTGATTTCGATGCTGTTCATGCCAAAGATCGACATCGGGCGCGCGAAGGGCACGGTCGAGACGGTCGGCGCGGCCGATGCGAAAAACGCCGCAAATCAGGCGTTTCATTGAACGCGCCGCGTCCCGCCGAGACGACCGGCGGAACGCGGTCTCATGCAAAAAGCGCTCAATCCTGCGCCTGAATGAGCGGGCTGTCCTGCTTCGCCTTCCCGGCGCCTGCATCGTTGCCTGGCTGAGCGTCCTGCGCGATCGTCTGCATGTTCATGCCTTGCTGCGAGACGGGCGCGCCTTCCATCGGCGAATAGTGCGGCGCGGGGCCGTATCCGCTTGCGAGCGCGTAGGAAGCGCATGCGAGCGCCGCGACGAAGATGATGCCTTTGAGATTGCCGGTCATGGTAGTGCTCCTGAGGGTTTCACGAATCCACTTCATCGGCCTCGTCGCACTGCCTGCCCAGCACCGACCTTCTGAAATGTGAACGCAGTCTACGTGCGTGCATCGGCGTTGAAATCCCTCCAAAAGCACGGCTGAAAACGGGTGGTGCGACCGCCGCGCGCCGTTTCGCGGCCCGGCACGCCGATAGCTACGCTCACTAAAGGCATGGCAGCGATGCCGGGGCTCCGGGTAGACTGTGGCGTCGGCGGACCTTTTGTCCAGGAAACGTCCGCCGCTGCGCCGACCACCCGAACCATGACCAGACCTAAAGCCGACTCGCCCCTCGACCTCGCCCGCCACGCGCCATCCGAGCCCGCCATGAGCGAGCCGCAGTATCACGCGCTCGTCGATGCGATCGAAGACTGCGCGATCTTCATGCTCGACCTGAGCGGCCGCATCACGAGCTGGAACAAGGGCGCGCGCAAGATCAAGGGCTATGAGGCGCACGAAATCATCGGACAGCATCTGTCGCGCTTTTACACGGCGGAATCGGTGGCGCGCGGCTGGCCCGAGTACGAGCTGAAGCAGGCCTACGCGACCGGGCGCTTCGAGGACGAAGGCTGGCGCGTGCGCAAGGACGGCACGCTGTTCTGGGCCAATGTCGTCATCACGGCGGCGCGCAATACGCAGGGCGAGATCATCGGCTACGCGAAGTACACGCGCGATCTCACCGCGAAGCGCGCCGAGGAAGAGAAGCTGCGGCTCTCGGAAGAGCGCTTTCGTCTGCTCGTGGAAAGCGTCAGCGATTACGCGATCTTCATGCTCGATCCGGCCGGCCATATCGCAAGCTGGAATACGGGCGCGATGCGAATCAAGGGTTATCAGCCGTCGGAGATCCTGGGCAAGCACTTTTCGATGTTCTATTGCCCCGAGGATCTCGAAGCCAACCTCCCCGAGATCGAACTGCAGACCGCGATCCGCACGGGCCGCGTGGAGAGCGAAGGCTGGCGCGTGCGCAAGGACGGCTCGCTCTTCTGGGCGAACGTGGTGATCAACGCGGTGTACGACGAGCATCGCGTGCTGCGCGGCTTCGCGAAGGTCACGCGCGACATGAGCGACAGAAAGCGCCTCGATCAGCTCGAAGTGTCGTCGCGGCGCATCAGCGAGTTTCTCGCAACGCTCGCGCACGAGTTGCGCAATCCGCTCGCGCCGGTGCGCAATGCGATCGGCGTGATGCAGATGGAAAGCGACGTGCCGGAACGCATCGCCGCATGCCGCGACATCATCGACAGACAGACTTCGCATCTCGGCCGGCTCGTCGACGATCTGCTCGACATGGGCCGCATCACGACCGGCAAGATCGATCTGCGCATGACGCGCGTGGACGTGAGCGAGATCGTCGCGCGCAGCATCGAACTCGTGCATCCGTTCACCGACGAACGCGCGCAGAACGTCGTCAGCAAGCTGCCGTCCGAGCCCGTTCATGTGATGGGCGACATCACGCGGCTCGTGCAGGTCGTGCAGAACCTGTTGAACAACGCGTCGAAGTTCTCGCCGCGCGCCAGCACGATCCGCGTCGAAGTCGAGCGCGAGGCGACAGCGCTGCTGCTGAAAGTGATCGACAAGGGGCGCGGCATCTCGCAGAAGGGTCTCACGTCCATCTTCGATCTGTTCGTGCAGGAGGATCACTATCTCAATCCCGGCGAGGCGGGCCTCGGCATCGGGCTGACGCTGTGCCGGTCGATCGTCGAGATGCACGGGGGGTCGATCAGCGCGGCGAGCGCCGGACCGAATCAGGGCAGCACGTTCGTCGTGCGCCTGCCTTACGCGTCCGACCACGATGCGCCGCGGCCGCATCGCGTGCTCGCGCAGACTGCGACGCTAGGCACGGGCGGCGGCCTGCGCATCGTCGTGATCGACGACAACCAGGATTCCGCCGACAGCCTCGCGCTGCTCTTGCAGATGAAAGGCCACGACGTGCGTACCGCGTATCACGGCAAGGAAGGACTCGACGTGATCCGCCATTTCCCGCCGCAACTGATTCTGCTCGATCTCGCCTTGCCCGACATGGACGGTCACGCGGTGCTGCGCGCGCTGCGCTCGCAGCGGCTCATCGGGCGTGCGACGGTGGTCGCGATGACGGGCTTCGGACAGGACAGCGACAAGGAACGCTCCGCGCAGGCGGGCTTCGACGCGCATCTGGTGAAGCCGGTGGATTTCGACGTGCTGGACCGGTTGCTGGAGGAGGTGGCGAAGCGGTGAGGGCGATCACGCCCTCACCACCCGCAACGGAAAAATCACCCGCGACGCGATCAGCCCCAGCGCGCCGCCGAGCAGCGTTTCCCACGCGCGCGCCGTCAGCAGTTCGAGCGAATGCACGCCGCTCGCCGCGAGCGTCACGATGAGCACGAACGCGAACGCGCCGCACGCGATGTCGTATCGCTCCGGCAGCGCCATCGCATAGGCGATCATCGCGAACGCGGACAGAATCCACACGACGAGCGGCCAATGTTCCGCGAGCGGCAGACACACGATGCCGATCGGCACGCCGACAAGCGTCCCGTAGATGCGCCGCCGTACGCGCTCCGCCGTCCCGACCGCCGACGTCGCGACGACATACACGCAAGCCGTGATCGCCCACGCCGATTCCGCGAGCCCGAACAGGCGATTCAACGCCACGACGACGAGCGCGCCGCACGCCGCCTGCAGACCCATCGCGAAGGCGGGCGAGATCGCGTCCCGGCCGTAAGCGGGCTCCGACGCCAGCGCGGGCAGCACGACCGGATGCTCGGCCGGTCCGCTCAGCACGCGCGGCACGATCGCCGCGAGCATGCCGATCAGTAACGCGAGCAGGATCGCCCAGGAATCGCCGGGGCGCAGATCCATCCCGTAAGCGAGGAGCTGGCCGATATAGAGCTGCGAGCCGACGCCCGCGCCCGTCATCCCGAAGCGCTTCAGATAGCCCGCGAGGAACGCGCCCGTCACGAGAATCAGCTCGGCGCCGCCGCGTCCGGTTTCACGAAGCATCGGCGCAAAAAACGTGAAGGTGAACGCGCCGAACGCAGCCGCGACGCACAGAATGACGAGATCGCGGCTCGACTCCAAACGCGTCGTGCGCGCCTCGGACACGCTCGCCCACAGCGCGAAGCCGCCCGCGAGCGCGCCCACCGACACACCCGCCGGCACGCTTTGCGTCACGTCCTGCAGCGCGCCGAGCGCCGCCGCCAGCCCGTACGCGGTCACGAGCCGCAATCCCTTGATGCGCCGATGCGTGCCCGGATCGACGCGATCGAGCCACGCGAGCACGGCCTGCACGCGCTGCACGAGCGCTTGCACGATCGTCAGCGACGAATCCGCGAGACGCGCTTTCGCGTCGCCGATGGGCTGCTCGTCATCCATTGGCTTCCCCACAGGTAACGCACCTGCCACGCATTCTAGGACGCGTTGCGCCTGCGCGCGCGTTTGACGGCCGCAATCGGCCCGCCGCGCTGCGCCGCTTCGACGATGCAGCCCGCGAGGCGCGCCGCCGCATCCGGCTCGTCCGCGCGCACGCGCCGCGCGCGCTCCACAAGCCCGATCTCGCGATGAAACGTGTCGCCGCCGAGATCGAGCGCGACCGCGCCGCGCGGCCACGCGCCGATGCCGTCCGATACCGGCACGAGCGCCACGCCCAGCCCGCGCGCCACCAGTTGCGCGATGCCCGGCAGCTCGTCGACCTCGATCGAATCGCGCACGGCGATGCGGCGCTTCGTCAGAAACATGTCGACTTGCCGGCCGCCGAACGAGCGCCGGTCGTATCGGATGAACGGCTCCGATTCGATCAGCGCGCGCCAGTCGGCGCCCTTCTTCGCGGCAGGCACGAGCAGCACGAACGGCTCGACGGCGAGCGTGCGCCATTGCAGTTCCGCGGGCAGCGAAAACGGCGGGCGGATCATCACGGCCATGTCCATCTCGCCTGCATCGACGCTTGCGAGCAGATTGAGCGACACGCCCGGCACGAGCCGGATGCGCCACGCCGGCAGCATGCGCCGGAACGCGCCGATGGCATCGGGCAAAAGCGCCGCATGCGCCGACGCGATAGCGCCCACCGAAAGCGAGCCGCCGCGCCCGTCCTCGCCTTCCGGCTCAGCGAGGCGCGCGTACAGCGCGATCAGTTCATCGGCGAGTTCGAGCGTGCGCTTGCCGGCCTTGTTGAGCGTCGCGGAGCGGCCCGTCCTGTCGAACAGCTTCGCGCCGAGATGCGCTTCGAGGCGCTGCATCTGCGCGCTCACGGCCGATTGCGTGAGGCCGATCTGCGCACCGGCACCCGCGAAAGTGCCGTGGCGCGCCACCGCGATGAAAGTCCGGAGTTCGCGCAGCATGTCGATTCATCGAAAATATTTGGGCTGACTCCAGAAATATATCGTTTTTCAACACAAATATTTATTAATAAACTTTGGTTCCAGTTCCCATGAACGTCGATTGAAGGACTCAACTCCATGAGCACGACCCAGCACGCCATGCCGCCGTTCCATCTCGCGTTTCCCGTTCATAGCCTCGCGGCCGCGCGCGAGTTCTACGGCGAACTGCTCGGCTGCCCGGAAGGCCGCAGCTCCGACGCATGGGTGGATTTCGATTTCTACGGCCATCAGATCGTCGCGCATCTCGCGCCGGAGGAATGCGGACATCGCACGACGAGCGCGGTCGATGGCGACGCCGTGCCGGTGCGCCACTTCGGCGTGGTGCTGTCCATACCGCAGTGGAACGAGCTCGCCGACAAGCTGCGCGCGGCGGGCACGCGCTTCATCATCGAGCCGCATGTGCGCTTCAAGGGCGAAGTCGGCGAACAGGCGACGATGTTCTTCCTCGATCCGTCGGGCAATGCCGTCGAGATCAAAGCGTTCGCCGATATGTCGTCGCTCTTCGCGAAATAAAAAACGGGACGCCGCGCGGCGTCCCGTTCGTCATTGCAGCGCGCTTTACTGGCCGGAGCCGCTCGCGCTGACCGGCGCGCCCGGACCGCTCGGCGTCGCGGTGCCGCCCGGTTGCGTGGACGGACCCGAGTTCATCGTGCTCTTGTGCGTCTTCTTCGAATGCGTCGATTTGTGCGCGTGCGCGTTCGGCTGCGCGGGCTGCGTCGTGGTCTGCGCGTTGTCGCCGGCCTGCAGGCCCGTGTTCGAGCTCGGCGGATTGTCCTGCGCGAAAGCGGACGCGCACACCAGCGCGAAAGCGCCGGCAGCGGCGGAAAGGGCGAAACGTTTCATATCGAAGACTCCTGTTGGCGGTTGCGAAATGCGATGCTCACGGCTTGTTCTGCCTGCTGGCCGCCGCGCTTCACGCGAGCGGCCGTTCGCACGTCAGGAGTCAGCACGCGACATGCCAAGGTCTGACGATTCGCCAACGTCTTCGCGTCTTCGTGTCAGGTTTTGAAGACCGCGATGGCGCGCTTCAGCTCTTCGGCCTGCGTCGCGAGCGCGGCGGCGGCGGCCGTCGCCTGTTCGACGAGCGCGGCGTTCTGCTGCGTGACCGCGTCCATCTGCACGATCGCGACGCCGACCTGCTCGATGCCCTGCGTCTGCTGCGTCGACGCCGACGAGATCTCGTTCATGATGTCGGTCACGCGCGAAACGGACGTGAGAATCTGCTTCATCGTGTCGCCGGATTGCTGCGCGAGGTCTTGCCCCGCCGTGACGTTCGTCACCGATTCGTCGATGAGCGTCTTCACATCCTTCGCGGCCGCCGCGCAGCGCTGCGCGAGCGCCCGCACTTCCGATGCGACCACCGCGAAGCCGCGCCCGTGCTCGCCCGCACGCGCCGCTTCGACGGCCGCGTTCAACGCGAGGATGTTGGTCTGAAACGCGATGCCTTCGATCACGCCGATGATGTCGACGATCTTCTCCGAGCTGCCCGCGATCTTGTCCATCGTCGCGACGACGCCGAGCACGACGCCGCTGCCGCTTTCCACCGTCGACGATGCGCTCGCCGCGAGCTGGCACGCTTCGCCGGCGTTATCGGAGTTCAGACGCACGGTCGACGTGAGCTCTTCCATGCTCGACGCCGTTTGCGCGAGCGACGCGGCCTGCTCTTCCGTGCGCGACGAAAGATCGTGATGGCCGTCCGCGATTTCGCGCGACGCCGCCGTGATGCCGTCCGCGACGAGCTTGATCTGCGCGATCGTCTGCGTGAGGCGCGATTGCATCGTATGCATCGAATGCATGAGGCTCGAATCGTCGCCGCGCTGCACTTGCACGGTCTGCGCGAGATCGCCGGCCGCGATGCGCTGGCAGACGACGGCCGCATCGCGCGGGTCGCCGCCGATGCTCTTCAGCACGCCGCGGATGATGAGCGTCATCGCGACCGTCAGCGCCGCGCCGATCACGCCGATCAGCAGGAGCGACTTGAGCACGATGGCATGGAAGGCGCGATCGATGTCGTCGATCCACGCGCCCGTGTAGACGTGCCAGTCCCATTCCTGCACGTAATCACCGTACGTGACCTTGGGCAGCGGTTCCTGCTCGCCCGGTTTCGGATACGAATACGTCGTGATATGCGAGCCGTCGAGACCGTGCTTGACGATCTCAGCGGTGAAGTGCTTGCCCGTGCTATCGACGAAATCGTTGATCTTGCCCTCGGAGTGCGGACGCGGCGGATCGAGCACCTGCCACATCTTCGAATCGATGATGCCGACATAGCCGCTCGTGCCGTAGCGGATCGCGCGCACGCTCGCGATCGCGCGTTTCTTCGCTTCGTCTTCGGGCAGCGCGCCGCTTTGCGCCTGCTTCACATAGAACCTGACGACGCTCGCCGCCGACTGAACCTGTTCGGCGAGCGCGCCTTCGCGGTTGTTCATCAGCGAATGTTTCGTGGAGATCGCGTTGAGCGCGCACAGAAGAATCAGACTGAGCCATACGAAGCCCACGATGCTCATGAGCTTGGTCTTGAAAGAAAGTTTTTTCACGATCTGGTTGTAATAGCCGATGGACGCGCCGGGGCAGGCGCTCGCTTTGCGGCTTCCGATCGCGGGCGATTTTACGTTTGCGTGAGCGGGTGCGACGCCGCGTCGTTATCGAAAGCTGCGTGCAATTTAACGGCAAGGCGCGTCGAATCTTGAGGCGCGGAACGCGGCGCACAAAGCAAAACGCCCCGCATGACCGAAGTCATGCGGGGCGTCGGTCCATGCTGCTTCAGTGCCCGACCGGCTCTGTCGATTTCAGGTCGCTCGCCATCGCCGTTTGCGGATGCGCGGCCTGCTTGATGAGCAGCGCGACCGCCGAAACGATGCCCGCCACCGCGATCGTCGCGAAGATGCCGCCGAACGTGAAATGCAGACGCGTCAGCTCGGCGACGAGGAACGATCCCGCGATGCCCCCGAAGCGCCCGATGCCGAGCATCCACGCGACGCCCGTTCCGCGCCCTTGCGTCGGATAGAACGCCGCGGCGAGCGCGGGCATCGACGATTGCGCGGTGTTCATCAGCACGCCCGCGACAAACACGACCAGCACGAGCATGCCGACATTGCCCGCCGCCTGGCCGATCAGATACACGCTCACGGCGGTCAGCGCGTAGCACGCCGCGATGATGCGGTTCGCGTTGAACTTGTCCATCAGCACGCCGCACAGCACCGCGCCGACGCCGCCGAGCGGGAACAATGCGGAAATGAGCGTCGCCTTTTGCGGCGGCAGGCCCGACTCCTTCAGCAGAATCGGCATCCAGTTGATCGACGCGTAGAAGATCACGAGGCCCATGAAATACGTGAGCCACAGCATGATCGAGCCGACGAGATACGAGCGCGACAGCACCACGCTGATGCCGCTCTGTCCCGTCGCGGCGGGCGCGGCCTCGGTCATGAAGAACGAGCCGGCGTTCATCGCGTCGGACGAAATGCGGGCGAGCGTCGCGCGAATCTTCTCGACGGGCTTCGACTTCGCCACCATGTAGCGCACCGATTCCGGCAACGTGACGATCAACAGCACCGACAGCACGAGCGGCGCGATGCCGCCGAGCATCAGCACGCTGCGCCAGCCGAACTGCGGAATCATCCACGCGGCGAGAAAGCCGCCGAACGCCGCGCCGAGCGGAAAGCCGCAGAACATCAGATTGATGAGCGTCGCGCGGCGGCTGTCCGGACAGAACTCGCTCATCATCGTGACGGCGTTCGGCATCGCGGCGCCCAGCCCCAGGCCGGTGATGAAGCGCAGCGTCGTCAATTGCGTGAGGTCGGCCGAGAACGCCGACGCGAGACACGCGACGCCGAAGATCAGCACCGACGAAAGCAACATCGCGCGGCGGCCGAGCTTGTCGGACAGCGGCCCGGACAACAGCGCGCCCGCGGCCAGGCCGAACAGCGCGGCGCTCAAGACGGGCGCGAGCGCCGGACGGCTGATATGCCATTCGGCGACGAGCGACGGCGCGATAAAGCCGATCGCGGCGGTATCGAAACCGTCCAGCAGCACGATCACGAAGCACATCACGAAGATGAGCCACTGAAACGGCGAGAACGGATGCTCGTTGATGAACGTCTGTACGTTCACGGCAGGACTTCTACTCACTTCATTCCCTTTTCGGTGATGGGCGCGCGCCTCGCAAGGCCGCGTCCCGGAACTGAAACCGCTTCCCGCCGCCGTTCTTGTTGTTGTCGTGCGAGCAGCGAACCCCGGTCAAACCGCATGGAGATCGGAGAAAAGTTCGTTAGACGAACACCGATTCACATAGCGAACTCGCGAGTGAGGGTACTGAAGAAGTTTGCGCTTCGTCAACGCGGGCTTTCCCGCGTATGACGAAGCGCTGACGTGTGGCTGTCAAAAGGCAGCGAATCTGCGGACAGTCAGGAGACGCGCCGCCCCGCGCGATACGTTTCGCGCGGCACCTGCAGGCCGTCCACCGAGGCGACGCGTACGAAGTCCGCGCGCAGGCCCGTCGCGATCGCGCCGCGGTCCGCGAGACCCGCCGCGTGCGCGGGCGCCCACGAAACGGTCGCGACGGCGCGCGGCAGCGACCAGCCCGCCTTGGCGACGAGATCGAACACCGCGATCAGCAGACTCGACGGCACGTAATCCGACGACAGGATATCGAGCAGCCCTTCGTGCGCCAGTTCGAGCGCCGACACGTTGCCCGAATGCGAGCCGCCGCGCACGACGTTCGGCGCGCCCATGATCGTCGCGATGCCGTGTTCGCGCGCGGCGCGCGCGGCTTCGAGCGTCGTCGGGAATTCGGCGAGCGCGATGCCGTCGCGCGCCGCTTCCTCGACATGCTCGACGAGCGTGTCGTCGTGGCTCGCAAGCGAGATGTTCAGGCTCTTGCAGCGCGCGACGATTTCCGCGCGATGCTTCGCCGCGTAACGCGCCTGATGATCCGCGAGTTCGGCGAGGATTTTCTTCGCGTGCTCGTCGCTCCATTTGCCATGACGTTCCTGATACTTGCGCCACTTCTCGTGATCCTGCCACTGACGCTGGCCGGGCGTGTGATCCATCACGGATGCAAGCCGGAAAAGCGGATCGGACGAAAGCAGGTCGAACACTTCGACGACATCCGTCGTGCCGACTTCGCATCGCAGATGCAGGAAGTGATCGGCGCGCAAGAGATCGCGCGCGACGAACTTGCCGATCGACTTCGCGCATTGCACCTGAAGCTCGCGGCCGCGCACGCCGTCTTCGGGACGCGAACCGACGCCGAGCGCATCGAACACGGTCGTGATGCCCGCCGACGCCACTTGCGCGTCATGCACGATGATCGCCGCTTCGTGATTCCACAGCACGCCGGGGCGCGGCGCGAGATGCTTCTCGATGTTGTCCGTATGCAGCTCGACGAAGCCGGGCAACAGATAATCCCCGTCCCAGTCGTGCGCCTCGCGCGCCGCCGTATTGCCCGGCGCAATGTCGGCGATGCATCCGTCCTCGACGCGCAAGGTGCCCACGAAATCCTCGTCGCGCGTCACGATGCGCGCATTTGTTATCAGCATGTCTGCAACACTCCGGAATCGGTTTGATGAGCGATGGCCGCGCTCGATGCGAGCCGCACGATGCGGGTCGCGACGCGCTCGCGCGTGTCTTCGTCGTGAAAGATGCCGACGATCGCCGCGCCCTGCTCGCGCGCCTCGACGATCAGATTGGCGACCACGTCGCGGTTTTCGGCATCGAGCGACGCAGTGGGTTCATCGAGCAACAGCAGCGGATGCGCCGCGATCAGTCCGCGCGCGATGTTCACGCGCTGCTGCTCGCCGCCCGAGAACGTCGCGGGCGCGAGCGTCCACAAACGGCGCGGCACGTTGAGGCGTTCGAGCAACGCGCTCGCACGCTTACGTGCTTCGTCTTCATCGACGCCGCGCGACACGAGCGGCTCCGCGACGAGATCGAGCGACGACACACGCGGAATCGCGCGCAGGAACTGGCTCACGTAACCCATCGTCGTGTTGCGCAGCCGGATGATCTCGTGCGGCGCGGCGTCGGTCAGCATCGTATGACGCGAGGGCTTGCTGTCGTCGCGAATCGCGATCGTGCCGCGCGTCGCGAGATAGTTGCCGTACATGCAGCGCAGGAACGTGCTCTTGCCCGCGCCCGACGCGCCCGAGAGCACGACGCATTCGCCGCGTTCCACATCGAGCGATACGCCCGACAGCGCGGCGATACGCGCGCCGCCCTGCTGATGCAGTGTGAAAGTCTTTTCGATGCCGATTGCGCGCAGCATCAGCTTGTCGTTGGTGATGAAGGAATCGTGTGTCATCGGTCAAACCTCAAACAGGCAGCACGGACGCGACGAGCGTCTGCGTATAAGGATGTTGCGGATCGTCGAGCACCTGATCCGTCAGCCCGCTTTCGACGACGCGCCCGTCCTTCATCACCATCAGCCGATGCGCGAGCAGACGCGCAACGCCGATATCGTGCGTGACGATCACGGCCGCGAGATGCAGCTTGCTCGTGAGCGTGCGCAGCAAGTCGAGCAGACGCGCCTGCACCGATACGTCGAGGCCGGCGGTGGGTTCGTCCATGAACACGAGGCGCGGTCCCGTCACCAGATTACGCGCGATCTGCAGACGTTGTTGCATGCCGCCCGAAAATGCCGAAGGCAATTCGTCGATGCGCGCGGCATCGAGTTCGACGCGGCTCATCCAGTCGGCGGCCGTCTCGCGCAGACGGCCATAGTGACGCGCGCCGATCGCCATCAGCGGCTCGCCGATGTTCGCGCCCGCCGATACGTTGCGACGCAATCCGTCGCGCGCGTTCTGATGCACGAAGCCCCATTCGGTGCGCGACAAAAGACGCTTGCGCGGCTCGGCGAGCGTCAGCAGATCGAGCGCTTCGCCTTCGCGCGTCGTGTAGGTGAGCGCACCGCCGTCGATGTCGCTGCGCAACGCGAGCGCATTCAGCAACGTCGATTTGCCCGATCCCGATTCGCCGACGATGCACAGCACTTCGCCCGGATGAACATCGAGATCGACATCGACGCACCCGCCGCGTCCTTCATAACGCTTCGTGAGGCGCGTCGCTTTCAGGAGTGCGTTCATCGCGTCACCTCTTCGTCGTCGCGACGGCTATGGCAGTAATCGCTGTCGGAGCAGACGAACATGCGCGTGCCCTGATCGTCGACGATCATCTCGTCGAGAAAGCTATCGTGCGAGCCGCACAGCGCGCACGCGTGCTCCCACTTCTGCACGGTGAACGGATGATCCTCGAAATCGAGGCTCTTCACTTTCGTATATGGCGGAATGGCGTAGATGCGCCGCTCGCGGCCCGCGCCGAAAAGCTGCAATGCGGGATTCATGTGCATCTTCGGATTGTCGAACTTCGGGATCGGCGAAGGCGACGTCAGATAGCGGCCGTTCACGAGCACCGGGTAATCGTAGGTCGTCGCGATGCTGCCGTGCTGCACGATATCCTCATAGTATTTGACGTTGATGAGGCCATATTCCGCGAGCGCGTGCAGCTTCTTGCACTCGGTCACGCGCGGTTCGAGGCGGAACAGCGGCTCGGGCATCGGCACCTGATACACGATGATCTGCTTGTCCGTGAGCGGCGTCTCGGGAATGCGGTGACGCGTCTGCACGATGCTCGCATCGGCGGTGCGCGTGGTGGTCGCGACGCCCGCCGTGCGCGCGAAGAAGCGGCGAATGTTCACCGCGTTCGTCGTTTCGTCGGAGCCTTGATCGATGACCTTCAGCGTATCGCTTGCACCGATGATCGCGGACGTGACCTGCAGGCCGCCCGTGCCCCATCCATACGGCAGCGGCATTTCGCGCGATGCGAACGGCACCTGATAACCCGGCACCGCGACCGCCTTGAGCAACGCGCGGCGAATCATGCGCTTGGTCTGCTCGTCGAGGTACGCGAAGTTATAGCCTTCGGTGAGTGCGTTCATGCCGCATTCTCCTTGTTGTCGTCCGAACCGTGCGCGGCGCGCAAACGGCGCAGCAGTTCCAGCTCGGATTGAAAATCGACGTAGTGCGGCAACTTCAGATGCTGCACGAAACCGGATGCTTCCACGTTATCGCTGTGATACAGCACGAACTCGGGATCCTGCGTCGGTGAGCCGACGGCTTCGCCGAGTTCTTCGGCACGCAACGCGCGATCCACGAGCGCCATCGCCATCGCCTTGCGCTCGGAGTGGCCAAACGCGAGACCATAGCCTTGCGTGAACGTCGGCGGCACATCGCCGCTGCCCGCGAACTGATTGATCATCTGACATTCGGTGATGTCGATATCGCCGATCTCGACCGCAAAGCCCAGTTCATCGACCATCATTTCCACCGCGACTTCGCCATGACGGATCTCGCCCGCGAACGGATGGCTGTGCGCGTAGCCGCGCTGCGTCGCATAGCCGACCGCGAGCAGAAAGCCTTCGTCGCCGCGTGCGAGGTTTTGCAGGCGCGTCGAGCGATCGGCGGGAAACGACAGCGGTTCGCGCGAAAGATCGCCCGGCTCGGGCGCGTTCTCGTGCGCGCGTTCCTGCTCGATCAGGCCTTCCTTGTCCAGCATCGACAACACGCGCGGCATCGCGCTCGCGTCCGTCTCTTTCGCCGAGATAGTTGCATGCGCAACTTGTTGGCCTTCGGCAAGCAAAGTGAAATCGAGCAGGCGTTGCGTGTAGTCGTACGTGCCGCCCAGCATCTGTCCGCCGGGAATGTCCTTGAAGGCCGCCGAGATGCGGCGCTCGACACACATCGCTTCAGTATCGATCGGCAGCGTGTAGCCGAAACGCGGCAATGTCGTGCGATACGCACGCAGCAAAAAGATCGCTTCGACGAGATCGCCGGCTGCCTGCTTGATCGCGAGCGCGGCCAGGTCTTCATCGTAGACGGAGCCTTCCGTCATCACGCGCGCGACGGCAAGACGCATCTGCTCGCGAATCTGCGCGACGGACAACTCGGGGACGGAAACATCGCCGCGACGCTTCTTCGCGAGCACGTCCCACGAACGTTCGATGGCGCGTTCGCCACCTTTGACCGCGACGTACATCAGTTCACCTCCACTTGCGTCGTGCGCGGCAGGCCGACGAGCGCGCCGCCCGCGACGAAGTAGCAATCGATGCCGCAAGGAAAGAGCGCCGTGAGCGCCGCGCGCTGACGCCAGAACTCGCGTGACAGGCCCGCAATGGCGACGCTGCGCGATTGCGCGATGCCCGGACCGCTCCACACGAGCGGCTCGCCTTCGGTCAGCGACGGCACATGGATAAAGAGCGTCGCGGCATGCTCGGGAGATTCGGGTTCGCCGTGCGAGAAAGCATCGAGCGAAGGCATGTCGCGCGCATCGTCGATATAGACGAATGCGGCCTCGCGGCGATCGCGCGTCAAGCGCGCGCTCGCGTGAAAGCGCAGCGCTGCGCCAAGCACGTTGTCTTCGCGCTCGATGAAAACCGGCGTCGAATAATCCGTCAGCGCGAGCAGCGACGCGAACGCCGCGAGCGGCACGCGCCCGGCGAGGCCATCGCGCATCGCATGGTTGTCCGGCAGCGCGGCATCGATCGCAACGATGCTGCCGGGCCGCGACAGCGCATCGAGCAATGCGCGGAACACGCGTTGCGCGTCGTGCACCGTGTCGTTGAAGCCAGGCACGAGCGTGGTCATGTCGATTCGCATCATTCGCCTCTCACCATCGTGAAGAATTCGACCTTCGTCGCGGCCGCTTCGGCTTCTTTGCGGCGTCGTTCATCTGCGATGCGCGCAGCCAGCGGCTCGATGAGTTGCGTCTGCAACTTGTCGGCGAAGCGCGGCATCTGCAGGAGGGCGTCCGCGAGCGCGGCGAGCGTCGCGCGTTCCTTGTCGCGCCCCATGTGCACGGCGACACCGACCGGCGCGCTGCCGTCATCGGCGATGAGACGAAGCGTGGCGCGCGTGACGGTCGTTTCGCCGAGGTTAAACGCATCGCCCGTGCCGCCGATGCGCCCGCGCACCATCGCAAGCCCGATATCCGGCGCGCGCAGCCACTCGTAGTCGGGCACCCGCGCGCCTTCGAGCGCCGCTTCGAGCGCATGTTGCAGCGCCTCGCGCGGCGTGCGGGCAAGCACCGCCATCCATTCGCGGCGGCCTCGCGTTGCGCGCGGCTCCATTGAAGTACTCATCGCATTCCCTTTGTCTGGAAGGATCGGATCATCGTCATGCTACTCGTTGTCTAGTCTAGTCGTCTAGACGTTTGGTCGTGTAGTGAGGCTTTCACATTTCCATCACGAGTTGCGCACTACAATCCGGGAGAACGATATTCAAACCGACAGGAATGACAGCGCAATGACATCCAACGAAAATGCGGCGCCTGGCGTTGCCGTGGAGCGCGGCGCGGGGGTCGCGGTCTGGCGGCAGATCGAGCAGATACTCGCCGCCGAGATTGCCGCGAAGAGCTTCGGCGACGAAGGACGCCTGCCGAGCGAGGCGGAACTCGCCAAGCGTTTCGACGTGAACCGTCATACGGTTCGCCGCGCGATGCTGCGGCTTGCCGCAACGGGTCTCGTGAGCGTCGAGCAGGGGCGCGGCACGTTCGTGCAGCCGGGCGCGATCGATTATCAGATCGGCCGGCGCACGCGCTTCACCGAGAATCTGCGCCGCCAGAAGCACACGTCGGCTGGCGTCGTGCTGAGTTCGGAGCGCGTGAAGGCCGATCCGACCGTATCGAAGGCGCTCGGCGTGCGCGCCGGCACGCTCGTCTATCAGATCGAAACGCGCCACGACTCCGACGGCATTCCGATGACGTATGCGCGCAACTGGTACCCAGCCGCGCGCTTCAACGATCTGCCCGCGGTCATCGAAGCGGCGGGCGGTGTCAGTGCCGCGCTGGAGACGTTCGGCGTAAAGGATTACATGCGCAAATGGAGCCGCATCGGCAGCGTGCTGCCTTCGTCGGACGTGGCGCGGCGCTTGCAGATCAATCGTCAGCAGCCGGTGTTGTGGGTCGAAAACGTCGATGTCGACGAGGACGGCGTGCCGATCAAATACGGCATCACGCATTTCGCGGCGGATCGCGTGCAATTGATGGTCGAGCACGATCGATGAGCGCCGCCGTTCATCCGCGCGTGGCGCTCTACTACGCGCCGCCTGCCGCTTCCGCATGGTGGCGCGAAGGTTGCGAATGGCTCGGCCGCGATCCCGAGAGCGGCCGCGAAACCGCGACGCCCGCGCATGCCGTGACGCACGCCCCGCGCCGTTACGGCTGGCACGCGACGCTCGTCGCGCCGTTTCATATGGCCCCGGGTGTCGAGCTCGCGGACGTGCTGGCATATGCGCGTGCGTGGGCCAGTTCGACGCCGCGCTTCGAGATGCCGGTATGCCCCACGGAAATGGGCCGTTTCGTCGCGCTACGGCCCGCCGCGCCCGCCGACGACGCAACCCTTCGAGCATTGGCCGCGAGCGCACTGAAGGCGCTCTCCGCGTTGCGTACGATGCCATCGCGGGAAAGCATCGAGCGGCGCATCGTCGATGGCATGAGCGCACGGCAGATCGAACTGCTGCGCGAATGGGGTTATCCGTATGTCCTCGACGAATATCGTTTCCATATGACCCTTTCCGATTCCCTCGACGATGCGAACGCGCGCGCGTCGATCATGTCGGAATGGAAGGCGCGCATCGATACGCTCGGCCCGCTGCCGGTGCACGGCGCGGCGCTTTTCATCGAGCCGCAGCCGGACGCGCCGTTCACGCTATGGCAGCGCCTGCCGTTCAACAACGCACGGGATGTGGCATGACCGAAGTGGATAGCACGAAACTGATCTACGTGATGGGACCGTCAGGCGCGGGCAAGGACTCGCTGCTCGGCTTCGCGCGCGAACGCATCGGCGCACAGGTGCTGTTCGCGCATCGCTACATCACGCGCGCGGTCGCGGACGGCGAGAACCATATCGCCCTTTCGCATGACGAATTCGCTTCGAGACTGTCATACGGCCTCTTCGCGATGCATTGGGAAAGCCTCGGGCTGCGGTATGGCATCGGCATCGAGCTGGATGCGTGGCTCGCGCGCGGCAGGCCAGTCGTCGTGAACGGCTCGCGCCAGCATGCGGAACTCGCGCTCGAACGTTATCCGCATGCGCGCTTCGTGCATATCGATGCAGCGCCGTCCGTGCTTGCCGCGCGCCTCGCGCGTCGTGGACGCGAAGACGCCCGGCAGATCGAAGCGCGTCTCGCGCGCCGTCCGGCCTTCGAACTGCCGTCGCACGCGCATGTCGTGAAGATCGACAACTCGGGCATGCTCGCAGACGCCGGCATGCAATTGCTCGCGCTGCTCGCGCGTACGAACCACGCCTGAAAACGACGCGAGCGCCTGATGAGGCGCTCGGCATCGATAGTTGCAAGCGCAATCAAATCACGCGTTCGCGCACCCACCCCGAAGCGAGATCGATCATCGACACGATCGCGATGACGATCAGCATCACCGCCGACGTCTGCGCATAGTTGAACGAGCGGATCGCTTCATACAGCACGACGCCGATACCGCCCGCGCCGACCATGCCGACGACCATCGCGGAGCGCACGTTCGACTCGAAGCGATACAGCGCGAACGAAATCCACAGCGGCAACACTTGCGGCAGCACGCCGTAGACGATTTCATCGAGACTGCTCGCGCCGGTCGCGCGCACGCCTTCGGCGGGCCGCGCATCGACGGCTTCGACCGCTTCGGCGAAGAGCTTCGCGAGCACGCCTGTTGTATGAACCCACAACGCGAGCACGCCGGCGAAAGGCCCGAGTCCGACCGCGACGATGAACAACATCGCGAAGACCATTTCGTTGATCGCGCGGCACGCGTCCATCAGGCGGCGCACGGGTTGCGAGATCGATACGGGCGCGATGTTCTGCGCCGATAGCAGCCCGCATGGCACGGCGCAGACGAGCGCGAGCGCCGTGCCCCACACGGCGACCGCGAGCGTCACGATCATTTCATGCACGTACGTGCGCCATTCCGTGAAGTCGGGCGGAAAGAAGTCGCGCGCGAACTGGCTCATGTTGCCCGATGCGCCGAGCAGATCGAGCGGGCGCATGTCCGCGCTCTGCCATGACAGACCCAGCACGGCGATCAGAACGATCCAGCCGAACATCGATGTCCAGCTGCGCTTCGGTGCACTCGTCCGCACGGGCCGCACGATGCCGGCCTCGAACGTCGTTACGTCGAGCGGCTTCATTTACTTCGCCGCCGTCGTGTCGAGCGCGGCGATCTTCTGATCGAGCGCGGCAATCTGCGCCTTCTTGTCGGCGTCGTCGAGATGCGCGTCGTTCTGCACCTGCTGCTTCTTCTGGAAGAGCGCCATCTGACGAATCGGCACGAGTTGCGCGTTCGACGAATCGGCGAAGCCCGAATAGCCCGAGATCGCAGTCATCACCGCTTGTTCGCGCGGGTCCTTTTCCGCGTAGTGATCGAAGAAGTTGCGCAGCTTGTCCTTCGTCGCTTGCGGCAAATCGCGACGCCATACGAGCGGGTCCGATGGAATGAGCGGCGACTTCCACAACACGCGCACCTTCGGATACAGCTCGGGATGTTGCGTCTTGATGGTGTCGAGCATGTCGGTGTTGTTGGTCGCGACATCGATCTTGTCGTTGACGACCGCGAGCATGTTCGCCTCATGGCTCGACGGCAGCACGCTCTTGAACGACGACTTCGCGTTGATGCCGTTCTTCGCGAAGAGGTAATACGACGGCACGAGCGTGCCCGACGTCGAGTTCGGATCGCCGAAACCGAGATTGATTTCCTTCGTGTTCTTCAGCACCTGATCGAGCGATTTCCACTTGCTGTTCGCGTTCGTGATGAGCAGCGAGTAATAGCCCGCTTCGCCGTTCTTGTACTTCACCTTCGCGAAGACTTCGCCGTTCGAGCGATCGACCGCTTCGATCGCCGATGCATTGCCGAAGAAGCCGATCTGCACCTTGTTGAAGCGCATCGCTTCGATGATGCCCGCGTAGTCGGTCGCGAAGTAGGCCTTCACGTCGAGACCCGTCTGCTTGTTCAGATCGTCGATGAGCGGTTGCCAGCGTTGCTTGAGCGCGGCCGACGAATCCGTCGAGATGATGCCGAAGTTGATCGTCTCGGCAAGAACGGATTGCGTCAGCAGGCAAGACGCGAGCGCGGCGCCGGCCAGAAATTTTTTCATGATGCGATCCAGGAGTTGACGTTGAGTTGAGGTTCCGCGGCGTGCGTCCCCGCTACGTGATGCGCAAGCAGTTCGCTGGCGGACGATCCGTAGAGCTTGTGCAGCACCTCGGGCGTGAGACGCTCGCTCGCGCCATCGAAGACGACGCGGCCATCGCGCAACGCGATCGTGCGTGGGCAGTACTTCATCGCGACATCGATCTGATGCAGCGACACGACGACCGTCAGCTTGCGCTCGCGATTGAGCGTCTGCATGAGTTCCATGACGCGTCGCGCCGATTCGGGATCGAGCGATGCGATCGGTTCATCCGCGAGCACGATGCGCGCACGCTGCACGAGCGCGCGTGCCAGTGCCGCGCGCTGCTGCTGACCTCCCGACAGATTGCTCGCGCGTTCGAACGCGTGTTCGCCGATGCCCATCGCGATGAGCGAATCCATCGCGAGCGAGCGTTCGTCGCGCGGAAAGCGCCCGGACATACGACGCCACAACGACACGCGCGACAACGCGCCGATCAGCACGTTCGTCAGCACTGAAAGACGTCCGACGAGATTGAACTGCTGAAACACGAAGGCGACGTCGCGGCGTATCGAGCGCACTTCACGCACGATCCTGCCGTTCTGCTGGATCGGGCGGCCGAGCAACGTGACGTGCGACGGCGCGGGGTCGGATGCCGTGAAGCCTGCGATGTGCCGCAGAAGCGTCGACTTGCCCGATCCGGAAGCGCCGATGAGCGCGACCATCTCGCCCTCTTCCACGCGCAGATCGACGGAGTCGAGCGCCTTGCGGCCATTCCGGAACGTCTTGGTGAGACGCTCGATGCGAATTGCGTCCATAGCTTCCCTCGATGGGCGCGCTCACATGGCGCGCTGAAACGTTCGGGAGATTCTAGGAAGCGAACATGACGAGATAGTGACGCGCATGAGACGTCTAGATGAATACATCACTTCGATGCGTCGCGAGTTGAGACGATCGAGCAGAAAAGCGATACGAACGAGCATTCACGATTTGCGCGCCGCGCTTCATGATGATCCGCAACTGCATCAATCACTCGGGACTTCATCATGAACACGATCCATACGGATGTCGCCATCATCGGCGCGGGCAGCGCGGGACTTTCGGCGTATCGCGCGGCGAAGGCTGCGGGCGCTTCGGCGATTCTCATCGAAGGCGGCGCGCACGGCACGACGTGTGCGCGCGTCGGCTGTATGCCGTCGAAGCTTCTCATCGCAGCGGCCGATGCCGCGCATCACGCGGCGCACGCGGCGGCGTTCGGCGTGCATATCGATGGCGCGCTGCGCATCGACGGGCGCGAAGTGATGGCGCGCGTGAAGCGCGAGCGCGATCGTTTCGTCAGCTTCGTCGTCGCGGGCGTCGATGCGATGCCCGATGCGGACAAGCTCACCGGCTACGCGCGCTTCATCGACGATAACCTGCTGCAAGTGGGCGACGATACGAAGGTACAGGCGAAGAGCATCGTCATCGCGACGGGGTCGAGTCCCGTTATGCCGTCGATGTATCGCGCGCTCGGCGATCGCGCCATCATCAACGACGATGTGTTCGCGTGGGACGATTTGCCGAAGCGCGTTGCGGTGATCGGCGCGGGCGTCATCGGCTTCGAACTCGGTCAGGCGCTGGCGCGGCTCGGCGTGCGTGTGTCGCTGCTGGGCGCGCGCGGGCGCGTCGGGCCTTTCACCGATCCCGATGTGCGTGCGTATGCCGGGCGTGTGTTCAGCGAAGCGTTTCGTTTCGAGCCGTTTGCGCAAGTGCAGGCCGCCGTGCGCGAAGGAGATGAAGTGCGTTTGCGCTATGTGTCAGATGCGGGCGAGTCGATCGAGGAAACCTTTGATTACGTGCTCGTCGCTGCCGGGCGCAAGCCGAATGTCGGCGGGCTGGCTTTGAGCAATACATCGCTTGCACTCGATGACGTTGGCTTGCCGGTCTACGATCCGCTCACGCTGCAGGCGGGCGCTCATCCGGTGTTCATCGCCGGCGATGCGAACGGCGTGCTGCCCTTGCTTCACGAAGCCGCCGACGAAGGACGCGCGGCGGGCACGAATGCGGCGCGTTATCCGCATGTCGAAGCGGTCGAGCGTCGCGCGCCGATTGCAATTGCGTTCACCGATCCGGGCATTGCGATGGTCGGCTCGCGTCATGTCGACCTTAAGCCCGAGTCGTTCGTGACGGGCGAAGTGAGTTTCGAGGATCAAGGCCGCAGCCGCGTGATGCTCAGAAATCGCGGGTTGATGCATGTGTATGTCGATCGCGCGAGCCGCCGCTTCGTCGGGGCGGAATGGATTGGGCCGGATGCGGAACACATCGCGCATTTGCTGGCGTGGGCGTTGCAGATGAAGCTCACGGTCGATGAGATGCTGCGGATGCCGTTTTATCACCCGGTGGTCGAGGAAGGGTTGAGGACGGCGTTGAGGGATGCGGTTGTCAGGCTCGGGTGAGCGGGTCGCGGCGAGGCACTCCGTGCGTATCGATTGCGCCCCGCCGCACTTCCAAGCGAGACGAACGTTGTTGTGCGCATCCGGGAAATCCCCGCCACATCATGTCTGGATTTCCTCGAGGGCGAAGCACGGATACTTATAAGTCGAGTTTGCCGTGCACCAGATCGGACGTGTCTCGAACGGGCGCCAGGCTGGATCTTTGGCCTTCCACGCTTCATGCGGTGACGGCTGACGCGATCGTCGGTGCAGTCGCCTGGCGCGCACGTAAAATGGCGTCATGTCGAACACGTCCCGCCAACCTCCCCGGCAAGAACCCGAGTTGCCGCTTCACACGCCCAGCACCGCATCGCTCGCGCTGGCCGCCGCCATCGCGATGATCGCGTGGCTCGCGTTCGCGGCGCAGACGGACATCACCATCGCGCGTCTCGTCAATCGCGGCTTCACCGTCTTCGACGGCCTCGCGCGCATGAGCAGCTACCTGACGAACCTGACCGTATCGCTGACCGCGTTCTGCTTCACCTGCGTTGCAACACGCGCGCGATTTCCCCTCGCGCGCTTCTTCCGCAAACCGACCGTCGTCACGGCGGTCGTCGTATATATCGTGTTCGTCGGCATCGCTTATAACGCGTTGCTGCGCTATCTATGGACACCATCGGGCTATCGCGCGCTCGTCAACGAATCGCTGCATACCATCGTGCCCGCGCTCGCGGCCTTGTACTGGTATCTCTTCGTGCCGCGCTTTCACCTTTCATTGAAACGATGCGCGCTCTGGCTCGTCTATCCGCTGTCTTATCTTTGCATCACGCTGTGGCGCGGACGTCTCTCCGACTTCTATCCCTATCCGTTCATCAACGTCGCGGAGCTCGGCTATGAACGTGTCTTCATCAATGCCGCGATGCTGGTCGGTGCCTTTCTCGCGCTGATGAGCGTGTTTCTCGTCATCAATCATCGACGCGAGGACTTGAGCGTCGCAGACCCCGAAGTCGAAGCGGACGATTCGACTTCCGGCCACATCGATTAGCTCGCGGCGCGCTTGCGGTTCACGACGATATCCGCAATGAACGCAACGGCCAGCGCACACGCTCCGCACGCAAAAATCAGCGCGTAATCGTTATGCGTATGCGAGAACAGAAACGAGTAGCCATATCCGGCAAGCGCCTGACACAACGCGAACGCCGACGTCGCCCTGCTCCATGCCGCACGTTGCTCGGTATGATCGTGCGGCAGCAGTTCATGCACGCGCCCGAGCGCGAGGGGCACGATGCCGGTCGTCGAGATGCCGAGCGCCACCGTCGCGACACCGATCACATACGGATTCGCCGATAAAGCCAGCAACGCCACCGCGCACGCCTGCACCAGCAGCGCAAAACGGTAAGCCATGCCGAAGCCGATGCGATCGCCCGCATTGCCGCAGACGAGCGGCCCGAAGATCGCCGCGACGCCATACAGCACCCAATAGCTCGCGCCCACTTCGGCGCCTCGGCCATAGCCGCGCGCGATGCAATCGACGAGCAGGATCATCACGGGCACGAGGCCGAGCGCGTTCGCCGCATATTGCCCATACAGCAGGCGCAAACGCGTATTGCCGTGCGGGTTCGAATGCGTTGCCGCATCTTGCTTTGCGACGGCAGGTGGGTTCGACGCGGGCCATCCGAACCACGCAATTGCCGTCAATATCAGCGAAAACACGCCGAGCCCCATCCACGTATCGTGCAATCCGTGATGAAGGAGCTTCGGAATCAGCGTCCCCGATGCAGCGATGCCGAAGCCCAGTCCGACGAAGATCATCCCGCTCGCGAAGCCGCGACGCGCGGGCGGAACATGCGGCAGGATCGTCGTCGCGACGAGCACCATGATCGCGCCGCCCGACAAGCCCGAAAGGAACCGCCACGCGAAGAACCAGGCAATCGACAGCGGAAACGCGCAGGCGAAGAAGGCCACCGTCGCGATCGCCATGAGCAGCCGCAGCGCGTGACGATTCGTGAGCGCATGGGCGATCGCGCGGCCGAAGAGCGCGCCCGCGAAATAGCCCGCGAAGTTAGCGGCGCCGAGCGTCACCGCTTGGGAAGACGTGAACCAGTGCGCCTCGATCAGCGGCGGAATCAGCGGCGTGTAGGCGAAGCGCGCGAGGCCGATGGCGACGAGACTCGCGCAAAAGCCCGCGAGCATCGCGAAGAAAGTGCGGGCATCGAGCGCAGTGGGCTGATCGGCGCTGACGGCCGATACCGTTTGTTCCGACATGATGACGACTCCCCCGGCCGCAGCGCTTGCACGCGGACGGACAACGTGACGTGAATGGATACGAAGGCCTTAACGCTTGCCGACGCTGAGCCCGAGCGGCGGCAGCTTCAGCATCGCCAGCGTCGGCGCGACGGCGCCGATCAACAACGCGGGCTTCGGATCGACGCGCGCGAGCACGCGCACGCCGAGCAGCACCGCGAGCAGATTCGTGGCGGCGGCATCGGCCGGCATCACGCGCTCGATTTCGCCGCTCTTGAATCCGGCCTTCAGGCAGCGCTCGAAGAACGCGCGCATCAGCGACATCTCCTCCGCGATGAGCTCGCGAAACGCTTCGTCTTCCGGCGATGCGCCGAGCGCCGCATTGACGAGCATGCAGCCGCGCCGATGCTCGTCCGACACCGAACGCTCGACGACCTCGCGAAAGAACGCGCTGATCGCGCGATCGGGCGTCATCGTGGATTGGAGCCTGTTGATGCGCTCGCGCAAGGTGTGTTCGAGATAGTGATCGAGCGCGCGCAGAAAGAGCGCGCGCTTGTCGCCGAAAGCGTTATAGAGGCTCGGCTGTGTAAGGCCCGTGTACTGCACGAGGTCGCGTGTGGACGTGCCGTCGTAGCCGTGCGTCCAGAACGCTTCGGCAACGGCATCCAGCACGCTGTCCTCGTCGAAATTGCGCGGTCGCGCCATGATCCCGCTCCATCGAATTGAAGGACGGACGTTTTATATCGTCCGATAGAAAACGTATTGTATCGATAGATATAAAACCGTGCAGCATCCCCATTCGGCGACGCGGGTCTTGCGTTCGGGGAAATAAGCTGAGGAAAGAGACGCGCTTCGGAGACGCGGTTGCATCTCCGAAGGCATGAAGGTCGGTCAGGCTTCTTTCGAATCGAACATCAGCAGATCGACGCCGGCTTGCGCGAAATTCGCGAGATCGCCGGCGGTCTTCTGGCCTTCGGGCGAGTCGAACGCGGCTTGGATCGCTTCCAGCGAATCGAACTGAAGCAGCGCGACGAGGTGATATGGCGATTCTCCCGATGCCGCCACGACCGGTCCCGCGCTGATCTCATAGCGCCGCAGGCCCGGCAGCGTCTTTGCCAGCGGCGCGTGAGTCGACGCATAGTAGTCGTCGAATGCCTGCGGGTCGGACGGATTTTTATATAGCGCTACGAGCTGGGCCATCGTTGTGTCTCCTGGTAGTTTTACGGCGTTGGAAGAAAGGTTGCGTCAACGCGCTACTGCTTTTCCAGTTGCAGATAGATGCGCTGCACGTTCTGCGGCTGCGCGGTCGCGTAGAGCTTGTCGTTCCTGAACGCGGGCACCTGTACGGTGTGCATCGCTTCGGTCAGTCCGACGCCGCTCGTGTAGGCTTGCTTCACCGCGGCTTCGAGCTCGCGCAGATACGTGCCGGTCCGCATGATGTCGTCGCCGCGCAAGGGCTTGCCGAAGCCGGGTACAACCGTCTTCAGGTCGAGCCCGCGCAGGTTCTCGAGCGCGGCGAGCCAGCCGGAAATCTGCTCGTTGCGCAGCTCGGGTATGCGTCCATTCGATACGAGCCCGCCCGCGAACAGCACGCCGGTTTGCGTGTCGAGCACGGCGAGATCGCCGGGCGTGCTGGCAGGACCGAAGTGCAGCAGTTGCAGCTTGCGTCCGCCGCTTTCGATCTCCGTCGTGCCGTTTACCGTCTGATCGGGAACGGTCACGCGCGAGCCGGCCATTTCATCTTCGCCGAGCGTCTTGCGCAGATTGGCGAGACAAATCGAACAGCGTTCGCGAATCAATTGCGCGGCGCGCGCGTGCGCGAGGATCGGCACGCCCTCGTCGCGAAACGCGGCCGCGCCGAACACGAACTCGGGCGCCTGATGCGTGATGATGACGAGCTTCACCGGCAACGGCGTGACCTTGCGGATCGCTTCGATCATCGCGCGGCCATAGCGATAAGACGAACCTGTGTCGATGACTGTCACGCCGTTCTGTCCGACGATGAAGCCGTTGTTCGCGACGATGCCGTGATTCGCGGGCGCGACGGCATCGTTGTCGCCGATGAACGCGTACACGCCCGGCGCAATGGCGACAGGTGCCGGCATGCCGCTCATCGCCGCATGCGTGAGCGTGCTGACAGCAAAGAGCAGCGTGAAGAACAGCGCTCGCAAGCGGCGCACCGTCATTTCATCGCCGACGTTTGCGCGCTGCCCGGTTGCGCGTTGACCGCCACGGCGCCGTCCCAATGCTTGTTCTTCGTATCCTCGATAAACGCCTTCAGTTCGCCGCTTCCGCTCGGCACGAAATAGAAGCGGAAATTCGGGTTCTCGCTAATCGAGAAGTTGACGTTCGCGGTCATCACCGGCTTATCCGCATAGGTGACCGACACCTTGCGAATGAAATAGGCCGACGCGTAGTTGCGCGTGACCTGGTTCATCGCCATGCCGGTTCGATTCGGATGACGCACCATCAGTTGCGCGAGTTCGGGCTTGCCCGCCACGGCCTGACCTTCGGCCTGAAGACGGACCTGTCCCGCTGTCCGCTCGGCCGCGTCTTCGTCCTTGTCGGCGGGTGCGGAACATCCGCCCGACGCCTTCACGAAACGAACGGCGCTATAGAGCTTGCCGTCGTTCGTCTCAGCAATCGCGCGCATGAACGTGTAGTCCTCCACGCGCACGCGCGTTTCGATCGTCGCGAGTCCCGATTCCGGCGTGAACTCGAACGATCCTGCATACGGCTCGGGATTTTCGTCGATGAAGAGATAGAGCTTCTTGATGTAACGCGCGGGCGATTGCGGAAACTGCGCGTTGATCGCGATCGGCACGACGGCGGCATCGGCTGCGCGCGCGGGGGCGTCGAGCTTGATGACCGCATCGCCGTGCGTGTCGATCGTGCGGCCCTTGAACGTCCCTTCCCTGAAGTCGATCCAGCGCGCCACCTTGTCGGGATCGTCGTCGGGCTGCGCCGCCTGCGCGGCATACGGCGAGAGCGCCGCGGCGGCGAGGCTCGCGACCGTCATCGCGCGAACGCCGGACCATGTTGTCTTCATGATGTCCCTCCAGTCCTGCACTACTGCTCCCATTCGAGCTCCGCGTAAGCGGCCGTCACATTGCGACGGTGATACATGTCGAAGAGAAGCCACTTGTCTTTCTCGCCGAGACCGATGCTATCGACTGCCTGCCCGATCGTTTCGCCCTTCCTGATCGCAGCACGCACATCGCGCGCCAGATCGGCGAGATAGCGTTCCTCGGCGTCGAGCGATTGCGTCCAAGGCGGATCGAGCGGACCGTGCCCCGGCACGACATGACGGGGATTCATCTGTCGAATGCGCGCAATGTCGTCGAGCCAGCCGATAACGCTGCCATCGATCACAGGAATGCAGTGCACAAACAGCAGATCACCCGTCCACAACGTGCCGCTCTTCTCATCGTATACCGTCAAGTCGTTGTTGGTATGCGCGGTTTTCCATGTGCGCAGCGTGAGCGTGCGTCCACCGATATCGAGCGTGCCCGTGCCGTCGATCGTCTTCGTCGGCGCGACGATTTCGCTGCCCGCTGCCGCGCTACCCAACTCGCGATTGAGCGCGCGCATGTAGTTGTCCGCGCGCGAGGCTTCGGCTTGCGCGAGCGTCGCGCTGCCGACGAATTGCGGATGATCGTCCTTGAAAGCCGCATTCCCGAAGATGTGATCCGGATGCATGTGCGTGTTGATGACATAGCAGACCGGCAGCGGCGTGACAGCGCGTATCGCGGCGCGCAACGCGCGGCCTTCCGCGAGCGTGCCGCCTGTGTCGATCACCGCGACGCAGCGTGTTCCGACGATGAAGCCCACATTCGCTATATCGCCGCCGTTCTCGTGCGTCGCGACATCGTCGTGACCGCGATGCGCGTAGTTACCGGGCGCGATCTGCGTGACCTGCAGCGCGGTCTGTGCACGCGCGATAGTTGCACACGCAATTAGTACGAGGAACGTGATGCGACGGCAGGCCGATGCGACGTTCATCGGACGTCGCTTGCTTCGGCGAGCCGCCTGGGTCTGCGCAGGCCGAACTGCGCGTATTCGCGCTCCAGAAACGGTTCGGCGTGTTCGAGGAGGAAGCGGCGAAAAGCGAGGCAAGTCGGCGAAAGTTGTTTCGAGCGTGAATGCACGAGTTGCCACGTGCGTTCGACGGGCGTGCCGTTCACGTCGAGCACGGCGATTTCGCCGGTGCGCAGTTCGAGCGAGAGCGTGTGCAGCGAGATGAGACTCACGCCCATGCCCGCCATGACGGCCTGCTTGATGGTTTCATTGCTGCCGAGCGTGACGCTATGCGCGGGCACGAAGAGGTTCTGCCGAAAGACATGCTCGGCGACGGCGCGCGTGCCCGAGCCGGGTTCGCGCAGCAGGAACGTATCGTTCGCAAGTTCCTGAAGGTCGAATTGTTTTGCATGACGCAGCGGATGCGACAGCGGCGCGACGATCACATGCGGATGATAGGCGAGTGGCTCGGCGGTCGTACCGAGTTCGGGCGGCGGGCGGCCCATGATGGCTAGATCGGTTGCATTGTCCTGCAAGAGACGCAAGAGCGTTTCTCGGTTGCCGACGGAGAAGCGCACATCGACCTTGGGATATTGCTGCCTGTAGAGCGCGAGAAGCTTGGGGGCGAAGTACGTCGCCGAACTGACGATGCTCACCGCTATCGCGCCGCTATCGGCTTGTGTGAGCGACATCATGGCGTCTTCGGCGTCTTTGATTTCGCCGAGTATGCGGCTCGCGTGATGTGAGAGCCTTTCGCCGGCTTCGGTCAGCGATAAGCGTCGCGCGACTCGCTCGAATAGCGGTAAGCCGATCGCTTCTTCGAGTTGCCGGATTTGCATCGATACCGCTGGTTGGGTGAGGTGCAGTTCCTCCGCTGCGCGGGCGAAGCTTGGACAGCGGCTTGCTATCACGAAGATTTGCAGCTGACGCAGGGTTAGGGAGCGGATGAAATTCACGGGGTCGTTTTGGGCGGGTTTGGTTCGCTGCGGCTTCTTTGGAATCCTGTGATCGTGTCGGTCTATTGGCACTGCCCCTGTGCGGGGCGGCACCTACTTTCTTTGCTGCTGCAAAGAAAGTAGGCAAAGAAAGCAGCTACTGATACGCCCGCGGTCACACGCAATTTGGGTAGTCCTCTCGTCCATCGTGGGCTGCCTAAAGAGTGCCCTCATAGGCCCCATCGGGCTTGGCTCGCGCACGGTCTGCCACATCGCATCACACACGAAACTGGTTCAGCACCAAATAGCTCCAGCCCGCTCCGCGGCCGACCGGTCAATCGGGACCGCGTGTGCTTCCCTACTAACGCCTCGATCTCGCCGCCTTCGCCGCCCGTTGGTTTCCCTTGCAGACCCCGCGGCAGCGCGTAGCGCTGTGCCGAAGCTGTTTCGTGCTGAACCAGTGTCCTCAGCGTTTTCGGGCGGCGGACCGTGCGCGAGCCAAGCCCGGTTATTGTGATGAGGGCACTCTTTAGGCGAGTGCCGTCTGTGACGAGAGAACTACCCAAATTGCGTGTGACCGCGGGCCTGAAAAGCTGCTTTCTTTGCTTACTTTCTTTGCAGCAGCAAAGAAAGTGAGTGCCGCCCCGCACAGGGGCAACGCTAATAGACCACTAAGAAAACGGGATCCGGCGAAGAAGAAAAAAAATCACCGACTAGCCCGAGGCGCATTCGAGGGCTTCCCCGGCGCGCCCATATTCCTGAACGTCCCTTGAAAAGCAATCGTCTCCTTCTGCAGCGGATGCGCAAAATCGTTCCCATCACCGGGCACTTCGGTGCGAATCATGAGCAATCGCCCGGGCACGTCATCGGCCATGACGAACGTATAGCGCTTGGCGAGGTACTTGGTGAACCGCTCGGCATTGGGATCGTTCAAATAAGGCTGAATGACGATCTGCTGCGCCTTCGCATGCTTGCCAAGCCCGAGCGCTTCGCTCGACACCGGCGTGATAGCAGGCCCCGCCGCAAGCGCCATCCTCACGCGCTGCTGGAAATAGCGCCGCTGACCGCCCGTCAGTTGCTCCATCTCCGCGATGTCATGCTCCAGAAAATAGATGATTACCGGATTGCAAGGCAAGCCGCCCGGCACGTTGACATTCCCCGTCCGATCGGAAACCTTCGCGTCGTTCTTACTGTTGCCCTGACTCACGACGAGCACGCGCAACGTGTCATTGACCTTCGACGGCGGCCCGGAATAATCCACCGCGTAATCGAGCTCGGTCTGCGCCTCGACACCGGTCATATGCGGCTGCATGAAGAGCAACTGCTCAGCGGGCTTGATATCGACGGACGTCGGCGCCGAAGCCACGGGCGCGTCCGCACACATCGCGACGCGCGGCATCGCACTGCCCAGCGCGATAACCCACGCGCAAAGAGAAGCCGCGTATATCCGCTTCATTGCGCGCTTTCCGGCTGCAACGGCAACAATGGAACCTGATAGCTCGTCAGAATCTGATCGATCTTCGGCTGGTTCGATGCAATCCAGTTATCGACCTTGTCCCGCCACGCCTTTTCGCCATAACGCACGCCCATCGAAATCTCATAGTCGAAGCGAATCGGCTGACCGGCCGGGAACGGCACGAGACGCACCTTGTTATCGGAACGATTCGCGAAATAGCCCGCGATCGGCCCCCATACGAAAGCCGCATCGACGTCGCCCTTCGCCAGATCGCGTTCGATCATCTCGCCGGGAAACGCCTCGGGATCGCCGCTTTGCCCCTGATACGACACAGCCTGAGCGATCAGATCATGGCGAAGCAGCCAGTCCACGGCGGGGCTCTTCACGAAGACGCCGAGCTTCATTTTCTTCAACTGATCCGGCGGCAGATTCATCAGATCCGATGGAGTCTTGATGCTCGCGTATTCGGGCTTGTTCGGAAACACCATCGCGTAAGTGGAATGCAGATACGGACGCGTCGTCGCGGTCAATTCATAACCCTTCGGCACGCCGATGATCAGATCGCATTTGAAGCGCTCCGTCTGCGGCACTTTCTCGCGCAGCGTGTTGCGCACGAATCCCATGCGTTGCGGCCAATACGTATATTCGAGCTTGTAGCCGAAATCGCTCGCCATCTGACTCGCGATCTTGTTCTCGTAACCCTCGCCCTTCTTGTTGGAGAGCGGCATGTTGTTCGGATCGGCGCACACGCGCAGGATACCGTCCGCGCCATCGTTGTTCGGCAGATCGGGCGGCGGAGCGAGCGCACCTTGCGCGAACGCCTGTTGCGCCGAGAACGTCGCGAATGCCGCGCATAACGTGGCTACGAATCGGAACGAAGCGGCGCGGCTTGCATTACGATCAGACATCGACACCTCCGGGTATGAGAGCAATCATCAGACGTCAGCCGCCAATCGGCCATGCAACGTCTTCATTTTGCATCGATTGCCTGCAGATCGCCCGGGTTGATCTTGCCGTCGGAGCGCCCCTTCAGATACGCATAGAGGTTCTCCCAGTTCTTCTGCATCATCTGGCTCGCGCTGAAGTCGGGCATACCCTTGTCCACGCGACCGCCGAATACGGTTCGATGAAACTCATTCTTGTCGAGCGTCTTGAAAGCATCGATCAGCGACGGGCCGACCATCCCTTCCTGCTTCGCCCCGTGACAGCGTTCGCACGCGAGCGCACGCCAGGTCTTCCAGCCCTGCAGCGTGTCGCTGTCTACCTTGTTGCCATCGACGACCTTATACGCGACCGGCTTGATTTGCGCAGGCATCGCAGGCGGCGTCTGTGCAAAGGAAGCGGACGAAGCAGCGAGCGTCATCGTCAGCATCAAGAGTGATCGGCCTTTCATACGTCTGACTCCTTGAACATGTCTTGTATATGAGGTGCTTCGTGTTGCTGCGGCGCGGCGGCCGTTGCAGCCGCCGCGCATCGCACATCGACTCATTCACATCGAAGAAACATCAACCGCCCGGAATCGCGAACACGAAGAGCGTGCCGCCGAGAGCCGTGTACTTCGCGAGCTCCTTGTAGCCGCCGACCGCGCCCAGGCCTTCCGTCGACTTCTCGAGACCCGCCGCCATGCCGATGCCGGCCCAGCCGCCGATGCCCGAGTACACGCCGATATACTGCTTGCCCTGGTACTGGTACGTGAACACGTTGCCGATGACGCCCGATGGCGTCTTGAACTTCCACAGCTCCTTGCCGTCCTTGATGCGCACTGCCTTGATGTAGCCTTCGAGCGTGCCGTAGAACACGACGCCGCCTGCGGTCGCGAGCGCGCCGGACCACACCGAGAACTTCTCCGGCTTGGACCACACGATCTTGCCCTTCGAGGCATCCCACGCGATGAAGTTACCCATCGCGCCTTTCTCGTTCGGGCCCGGATACATCGAGAGCGTCGCGCCGACGAACGGCTGACCCGACACGTAATCGACCTGGAACGGCTCGTAGTCCATGCAGACGTGATTCGTCGGCACGAGGAAGAGCTTGGAGCCAGGATCGAATGCGGCCGGCTGCTGATCCTTCGAGCCGAGCGCTGCGGGGCAGATGTTCTTCACGTTGTGATCGGGACCGGCCTTCTGCGTCGAGTAGCTCGCATTGCGAATCGGCAGGCCGCTCTTCAGATCGACGCTATCGGCCCAGTTCACCGCCGGGTCGTACTTCTGCGCGACGAGCAGTTCGCCCGTCTGGCGATTCAGCGTATAGCCGAAGCCATTGCGGTCGAAGTGAACGATCGCCGGCACGGTCTTGCCGCCGATGTTCAGGTCCGAGAGGATCATCTCGTTGACGCCGTCATAGTCCCACTCGTCGTGAGGCGTCATCTGATAGACCCACTTCGCCTGGCCCGTGTTGAGATCGCGCGCGAAGATCGTCATCGACCACTTGTTGTCGCCCGGACGCTGCGTCGGGTTCCATGTGCCCGGATTGCCCGAGCCGTAGTAGATGAGATTCAGCTTCGGATCCCATGCGTACCAGCCCCATGTCGTGCCGCCGCCGTACTTCCACTGGTCGCCCTGCCAGCTCTTGAGCGACGAGTCGGCACCGACCGGCGTCATCTTGCCGTCGGTCCAGGTCATGGTCGCCTGCGGGTCCATCAGCATTTCGTTGTCGGGACCGGTGCTGTAGGCCTTCCAGACTTCCTTGCCGTCCTTGATGTTGTACGCGACGATACGGCCGCGCACGCCGAACTCACCACCCGAGATGCCGGTCAGGACCTTGTCGCCGAAAACGTGCGGCGCGTTGGTGTTGGTTTCGCCTTTCTTCGGATCGCCGTTGGTCGCGGTCCATACGACGTCGCCGGTTTTTGCGTCGAGCGCGACGAGCTTGGTGTCGGCTTGCTGGAGGAAGATCTTGCCGTCGCCATATGCAAGGCCACGGTTGACCGTATCGCAGCACATCACCGATATGACCTGATTGTCCTGCTTGGGCTGGTATTGCCAGATGAAGGTCTGATCCTTCAGGTTGATGGCGATAACCTTGTTGGGGAAGGGCGAGTGGATATACATCGTGTCGCCGATGACGAGCGGCGAGCCTTCATGACCGCGCAGCACTCCAGTCGACATGGTCCAGGCAACCTGTAGCTTGCCGACGTTGTTTTCGTTGATTTGCTTGAGCGTGCTATAGCGGTGATTCGAGTAATCGCCCGCTTGCGCCGCCCAGTTCGAGGGATTCTTGATCAGGCTGTCGAGCTGCGAGTCGGCCTGAGCGACATAAGAATTCAGGCCTGCCGTCGCTGCCACCGCCAGTCCAAGAACCAGGGTGCGTAAGTTCATGTCTCCTCCAGAATGGTGATGCCTCCGACCCAGGGATGACCACGCTACCGGGTTGCATCGTGCGCGCCTTCAAATGCAGGTAACGAGTTGCGCTTCGTCCAGTACATGGCCGGACGTTTGCGTAGAGAGGCCAATTGCATATTCCATGCCGGTTTAACTTTTGTTGCTTTAAATCGGGAGTTTGACGGGTGATGCTGTCGTTAGTGGACGAATTCCTGTCGGGTGGCGACACATACTGTGTCAAATACGCGAACAGTCATGCGGCGCGTGTGACATGACGCGATGCAGCATGTTTTGTTTGGCGCATACTGGGTCTTGCGTCGATAACTTTGCGGAGGCTTCGCCATGGCTCAAGCCGAGAAGGTCTATTCCGATGAGGAGATCAAGCAGCGTCTGACCGGTGTGCTCAAGCACTGGTATGTCGAGGATGGGTGGCTCAGGCGCAAGTTCAAGACCGAAAGCTGGAAGGGGACGCTCATGGTCGTGAATACGGTGGGGCATCTTGCCGAAGCGGCCTGGCATCATCCGGATCTCACGGTTTCTTATGCGTTCGTCATCGTCAAGCTCAAGACGCATTCCGCTAAAGGCATCACGGATAAGGACTTTGCTCTTGCTTCGAAGATCGAAGAGGTCATTCAATGGCAGCCCGGGAAGGAGGATGGGCCGCTCGAGGGCACTCCCTCGGATGATCAGCGCTTCCGCTATATCAAGTATGACGAGGGTTGAGGTTTTGTTTTTGCTTTTGCTTTCGGTTCCGCTTTTGATTTCGCTTTCGCTTTCGCCGGATCCCGTATTCGTGTCGGTCTATTAGCACTGCCCCTGTGCGGGGCGGCACTCACTTTCTTTGCTGCTGCAAAGAAAGTAAGCAAAGAAAGCAGCTTCCGATACGCCCGCGGTCACACGCAATTTGGGTAGTCCTCTCGTCCATCGTGGGCTGCCTAAAGAGTGCCCTCATAGGCCCCATCGGGCTTGGCTCGCGCACGGTCTGTCACATCGCACCACACAACAAACTGGTTCAGCACCAAATAGCTCCAGCCCGCTTCGCGGCCGACCGGTCTATCCGGTCGGCGCGTGCTTCGCTACTAACATCTTTATCGCACTGCGCGCGCAAACCGATGGTTTCCCTTGCAGACCCAGCGGCAGCGCGTAGCGCTGTGCCGATGCTATTTCGTGCTGAACCAGCGCCCTCGAAGTTATTGGGCGGCGGACCGTGCGCGAGCCAAGCCCCGTTATTGTGATGAGGGCACTCTTTAGGCGAGTGCCGCCTGTGACGAGAGAACTACCCAAATTGCGTGTGACCGCGGGCCTGAAAAGCTGCTTTCTTTGCCTACTTTCTTTGCAGCAGCAAAGAAAGTAGGTGCCGCCCCGCACAGGGGCAACGCTAATAGACCGACGCGAAACCGGGATCCGGCGACTACAGCAAGGAAAGCGAGTGCCGCCCCGCACAGGGGGCAACGCTAATAGACCGACAGACCACGGAATCCGGCGAAACAAAAAACTGGTACAGGATTTGCCTAACCCAAAGGCCCCAAAAAAATCCCACCAAGAAAAAGGAAGCCCATCCCGATGCCGACTCAACCAGCACGCATCTCGCCGCCCACGGCGATCACAGTCGAATCGCCTGCGCGCCTGCATCTTGGCTTCATCGATCCGAATGGCTCGCTGGGCCGCGTCTTCGGCAGCGTGGGTCTTGCGATCGACGCGCACGGCACGCGCATAACGGCGAGGCAAGCACCAGCATCCAGACGCGATGCGCACATCGAAGGCGCAACCACCGAAGCACAACGCGAACGCATCGAACACCACGTCGAGCAACTGGAAGCAGCACTGGGCAAAGGCCCAACGATCGACATCGAGGTACACGAAACCCCGCGCGCCCACACGGGCTTAGGCTCCGGCACGCAGCTGGCCTTGGCCCTGGGAACCGCTTACGCCCGCGTACGAGGCCACGAAGCCACCACCGCCGATATCGCCACAATCCTCGCGCGAGGCGCGCGCTCCGGCATCGGCATACACGGCTTCGATCACGGCGGCCTGATCGTCGACGGCGGCCGCGACGCGCGCAATACCCGCCACACCTCCACGACGAAACTGCCGCCGCTCATCGCCCGCCAGCCATTCCCGGACGCATGGCGCGTCCTGCTCATCGACGACACCTCGCGCGAAGGCCTCCACGGCGACGAAGAGAAACGCGGCCTCGCATCGCTCGCACCCTTCCCCGCATCGCTCGCCGCGCACCTTTCGCATCTCGTGCTGATGCGCGTCCTGCCCGCCGTCGCGGAACACGATTTCGACACCTACGCCGACGCCATCTGCGACCTGCAACACACCATCGGCGAATACTTCGCGCCCGTTCAAGGCGGCGTGTTCGCGAGCCCCGCCGTCGCGCGCGCGCTCGAAGCCGTCGCCGCGGAGCAGAAAGCGGGCATCGGACAGACATCGTGGGGGCCGGTCGGCTTCGCGTTCGTCGCGAGCGCGCAGGACGCCGAACGCGCGCTCGCCGCCGCGCAGCGCGTCTCGCAAGGCGCACCGCTCGCGTTCACGATCGCCGCCGGACGCAATCGCGGCGCGACGTGGCGTGCGGCGGGTCATCGTCATCACGGCGCGGACGCGGCCTGAGCACGGAACGCACATCGAACCATCCACCACGCCCAACGAGTCCATCGCCATGCCCGAAGCCACCGAAAGACCCTACGTCCTGCACATGTTCACCAGCACGCCGCAAATGAGTCCGTTCGATGTGAACATGGCCGCCGACGCGGGCTATCAGATCCTCGTGCCCTACTGCAATGTCGATGAAGACATCGTCGTGCAGCTCACGCAGGACGCGATCTTCTCGCGCGGGCCAAAAGGCGTGTCGCGCACGGGCATCTTCATCGGCGGACGCGACGTGATGCTCGCCGCCGACATGCTCGAAAAAGCCCGCAACGCGATGGTCCCGCCGTTCGAAGTCTCCGTCTTCGCCGATCCGAGCGGCGCGTACACGACCGCCGCCGCGCTCGTCGCGCTCGCGGAAAAGCATCTGCGCGCCGCGCATTCCGTCGATCTCGGCGGCAAGCGCGTGCTCATTCTCGGCGGCACCGGCGCGGTCGGACGCGTGGCCGCGGCGATGGCCGCATCGCTCGGCGCGGATGTCGTCGTCGCGAGCCATTCGAGCCAGTCGCGCGCGACGCAAGTGAGCGACGAAATCAATCGCCGCTTCGATATCGCGACTTCGGGCGTCGCGACCGGCTCGCCCGATCAGTTGCATCGCGAACTCGCGCGCGCCGAAGTCGTGTTCGCGACGGCGGTCGCGGGCGTACAGGTGATGACATCCGCCGATCTCGCCCACGCAAAAAACCTGCTGATCGCCGCCGATGTGAACGCCGTGCCGCCCGAAGGCATCGCCGGCGTCAACGTGATGGACGACGGCAAGCCGCTCGCGGGCGCCGCGCGCGCGGACGCGGTCGGCATCGGCGCGCTCGCGATCGGCAACGTCAAATATCAGGCAGAGCATCGGCTGTTTTTGCGCATGCGCACCGGCGGCAAGCCCGTTTATCTCGGCTTTCCCGAAGCATTCGACGAAGCCCGCGCGATCGTCGCGGGACAAAGCTCATGATCGCAGGCGAGCTATCCCGCGCACCGCGCATCGCCGTCGCGGGTTTGTCGGCGCGGCTTCTGGCGCAATCGGCGGCGCGCGCGGGACTGAACGTCGTCGCGCTCGATATCTTCGGCGATCGCGACACGCGCGAGCACGCGGGCATGTGGTTCGATATTGGCGGCAAGGGTCTGTCGATCGATCGCGCGCGTCTCTTCGATGCGCTCGAACACGCCGCGCGCCTGCCGCGCATGCTCGGTCTCATCGTGACGAGCGGACTGGAGCCGCTCGCGGGCGAACTGAGCCGCGCGCCGCACATGCCGCGCTTCATCGGCAACGGCGCGCAGGCGGCGGCGGTGCGCGATCCGCGCCGCTTCTTCGCGCTGCTCGACGAAGCGCACATCGCGCATCCGGAAGTGCGCTACACGCCGCCCGCCGATCGCAGCGGCTGGCTCGTCAAACGTTCGGACGGCTGCGGCGGCACGCATATCGAATGGGCCGATGATGTCGGGCGCGCGCCCGCCGGCGCGTATTTTCAGCGGCTCGCGCGGGGCCGTTCGATGTCCGCGCTTTTCGTCGCCGCGCATCGCGAGGCGGCGGTCATCGGCTTCGCGGAGCAACTGACGGTCGCGGCGGGACGTCTGCCCTTCGTGCACGCGGGCTCGCTCGGGCCGGTGCGATTGTCCGCGCGCATCGCGGCGCGCATCGTCGAAGCGATCGATCGAATCGTCTGGCAAACGGATCTGACGGGGCTGAACAGCATCGACTTTCTGCTCGACGGCGACACGTTCAGCGTGCTCGAAATCAACACGCGCCCGTCATCGACGATGGCGCTCTATGAAGCCGCCTGGCCCGACGCCTGGCCGCGCGGTTTGATCGGCGCGCATCTGGATGCGTGTCTGCACGGCGAGCTGCCGCACGCGCCGGATACCGCCGCTCGCACCCCGCCGCTCCATGCGGGGCAGCGCGTCGTGTTCGCGCACGAAGGCTTCACGGCGTCGCCCGCGTTCAGCGACGCATGTTTCGACGATCCCGCGTGTCACGACGTCCCGCTCGCCGGCGCGCGCATCGAAGCGGGCCAGCCGGTCTGCACGATGACCGCGTCCGCGCCCGCGTTCTCCGATCTGCGCGACGCGCTGGATCGCGAGCATGCGCGCCTTTTGCAACGCATCGAACTCTTATCGAGACCATGACTTCAACTTTCCAGGCGGATTCGGCGGTGAGCGTCAACGCATCGAGCGAGCGGCTCGTCGCGCGTCTCATCGACGATGCCGCGCGTCTTCACGTCGACGCCACGCGCACCGATGGCGGCACCGTCATCGTCGATGCGGGCGTGAACGCCAAAGGCAGCGCCGACGCGGGCATCCTGATCGCGCGCATCTGCATGGGCGGGCTCGGGCGGGTCGCGCGGCGCAGCGCGTTCGATGATGCACCGCTTTGGCCGAGCTTCATCGAAGTGCATACGAGCAACCCGGTGCTCGCGTGCCTCGCGAGTCAGTACGCGGGTTGGAGCCTTTCCGCGACCAAGGAGCAAACGGGCGGCAAGAAATTTTTCTCGCTCGGCTCGGGGCCGGCGCGCGCGCTCGCGTGCAAGGAACCGCTCTTCGACGAACTGGGCTATCGCGACCGCCACGATCGCGGTGCGCTCGTGATGGAAGTGGACCGGCTGCCGCCGCAAGTTGTCATCGACAAAGTGCTCAACGATTGCGGCCTCGCGCCGGACAAGCTCGTCATCGCCGTGACGCCGACACAGTCTGTTGCGGGCACGGTGCAGGTCGTCGCGCGTGTCGTGGAAGTCGCGCTGCACAAGACGCATGTGCTGGGCGTCGATCTCGCGGAGATCGTCGAAGGCAGCGGCAGCGCGCCGCTTCCGCCGCCCGCGCCCGACGGCATCCAGGCGATGGGCCGCACCAACGACGCGATCCTCTACGGCGGCCGCGTGCATCTGACGGTCAAAAGCGACGCGGTCGCGAAGCGGCTCGCCGCCGAATTGCCGTCGTCGAATGCGCGCGATTACGGGCGTCCGTTCGCGGAGATCTTCACGTCGTTCAACTACGACTTCTATCAGATCGATCCGGCGCTCTTCGCGCCCGCCGAAGCGTGGGTGTCGAGTCTCGAAAGCGGCGCGACGTATCACGGCGGCAAGGTCGACAAGCCTTTGCTCGACGCGCAATGGAGCGCGTCATGAGCTTGCGCGTCGCCATCATGACCGATGAGACAGGCTGGCACACCGGCCGCCTGAAGAAAGCATTCCGCGCGCGCGATGTCGAAGCGCGTTGCGTCGATCTCGCGGATTGCCGCATCGACACGACATGGAAGCCGCACGGTCTCGCGATTCCCGGCTTCGGCCACACGCTGCCCGACGCGGTGTTCGTGCGCGGCATCGCGGGCGGCACGTTCGAGCAGGTGACGTTGCGGCTCGGCATCCTGCATGCGCTGCGCGAGAGCGGCGTGCCCGTCTATAACGATGCGCGCGCGATCGAGCGCAGCGTCGACAAGTCGATGACGAGCTTTCTGCTCAACCGATACGGCGTGCCGACGCCCGCGACGTGGGCAAGCGAATCGCCGTCGCATGCGCAGCGCGTGCTGATGCGCGAGGCGGCGGCGGGCCGGCAAGTCGTGATGAAGCCGCTTTTCGGTTCGCAGGGCAAAGGGCTGAAGAAGCCCGGCGTGACGCTGCCGTCGCTGGAACCCTTCAGTCAGGTCGCGTATCTGCAGCGTTATGTCGATGCGGGTGCGCCTGGCTTCGACTGGCGCGTGCTCGTTATCGGCGGCAAGGCGGTCGCGGCGATGAAGCGCGTCGGCGGCGAAGACTGGATCCACAACTTCGCGCGCGGCGCGAAATGCGAGCCTGCCGAAATCACGCCCGCGCTCGCAGACATCTCCGTGCGCGCGACACAGGCGCTCGGTCTCGACTACGCGGGCGTCGATCTGATTCCGGCGGAAGGCGGACGGCCGGTCGTGCTCGAAGTGAACGGCGTCGCGGCGTGGCGCGGTTTGCAATCGGTGACGCCGCGCGATATCGCGGCGCTGCTCGTCGACGATTTTCTCGATCGCAAGCTGGCCGCATCGAAAGGCCCGCTTGCGCTCGCCAGCGGCGATGAGCGCGTCTGACGCCGCGCGCACCGCGTTTCTGCGCGCGTGCCGGCTCGATGTCGAGACCAGGAAGCCCGGCAACGTGAGCGTCGCGAGCGCGGGGCACAACATGACATCGGCGCAATTCATCGCGAGCGCGGGCACGGCGGCGGCGGGACTCTTCACGCCGCGCGCACGCGTGGGCGCGCGCATTCTCGACGCCGTGCGGCGGACTTTCGACGCGGTCGGCTGCAACACGAATCTGGGCATCGTGCTGCTCGCCGCGCCTTTGTGCGCCGCGCTCGAACGTTTCGATGGCGACGCTCCGATCGATGCATCGCGCTGGCGCGCGGCGACCGAGCGCGTGCTCGCGGAACTGGACGTCGACGATGCGCGCCTCGCGTATCGCGCGATCGCGCTGGCGAATCCGGGCGGCCTCGGCGACGCGCCCGAGCAGCCCGTGCATGCGCCGCCGACCGTGACCTTGCGCGCGGCGATGTCGCTCGCGGCGGATCGCGACAGCATTGCGCGTCAGTATGAGAACGGTTTCGCCGATATCTTCGGCGCGGGCCTCGATGCGGTGGGCGCCGTGTCGTCGGCGACGGAGCATCGCGCGATGCTGGAAGCGTTCCTGACGTTTCTTTCCGGCTGGCCCGATTCGCACATTGTGCGCAAGCAGGGCGCGGCGATGGCGCAAAGTGTCACGCGCGATGCGGCGATGCATCGCGCGAACTGGCACGCGGCGGGTTGTCCCGCGGAGTCGCCCGCGCTCGATCGATGGGATGCCGAACTGAAGGCGCGCGGCATCAATCCCGGCACGAGCGCGGACCTCGCGGTGGCGGCGCTTTTCGTCGCGTTGACGACGTCATCGGCGAATGCATGAAGTCTGCCCGCGCGGACCGGAAATTGGCACGGAACATGTTAGGAAGTTCGCGGTTGAGCGGTCGCATCGGCAATCCGGTGGGACCGCGAGCCTTGCGCGGCTAAAGAGGTGCCCGTCGCGAGTCGAGAGCAAGTCGCTAGTCCCTAGAACCACACATCACTGGAGGAACAGCATGGCCAAGATCAACCGCGTCCTGGTAGGAGAGTCGCTCGTCGGCGATGGCAACGAGGTGGCACACATCGACTTGATCATCGGACCGCGAGGTTCCGCTGCCGAGACCGCGTTCTGCAACGCGCTCACGAACAACAAGGACGGCTTCACGTCGCTGCTCGCCGTGGTTGCGCCGAATCTGCTGACCAAGCCGAACACGATTCTCTTCAACAAGGTGACGATCAAGGGCGCGAAGCAGGCCGTGCAGATGTTCGGCCCGGCGCAGCGCGCGGTGGCGATGGCTGTCGCCGACAGCGTGGAAGGCGGCGTCATTCCCGCCGACGAAGCCGACGACCTGTTCATTTGCGTCGGCGTGTTCATTCACTGGGAAGCGGACAACGACCAGAAGATTCACGACTTCAACTATCAGGCGACGAAGGAAGCGATTGCGCGCGCGGTGGCGGGCGAGCCATCGGCCCAGGATGTAGTATCGAAGAAGGGAACGATGTCGCATCCGTTCTCGCCGAGCTGATTTGTTGTTTGGGGCCGGTGCGTGTGGGTCTTTTGCGTGCCGGCTGTTTTGGCGTTGTTCGTTTCATAACCACGAGGCTCTTCGCATGACCCCACGTTGCTGCGCGTTGTCGCTGCTTATTTGCCTCTCGCTGATCTCGCCGCTTTCGTTCGCCGCGACAGGCGCGGGTGGCGGGCCGCCGCCGGCGAAGACGCACGATTATCCGACCGAAGGGCGCGTGGAATACGTGCTCGGATGCATGGACGATAACGGGCACGATTTCGCCAACGTGTACAAGTGCTCGTGTGCGATCGACAAGATCGCCAAGGTGCTTACTTATGACGATTACGTCGAGCAATCTACGTTTTCCAAGTACGCTACGTTGGGTGGGGAAGGTGGGGCAGAGTTTCGCGTGGATCGCGCGAAGGCTCAAACCAAAAAGTATCGGGAATTGCAGAGGGATGCTTATAAGGCTTGTGGGATTCAGCAGAAGGCTGCTGCCAAGTGAAGTTCTTTTTGCTTGCAGTTTTCTCTCGCGCTCTTGATTTCGCCGGATCCCGTGATCGTGTCGGTCTATTAGCACTGCCTCTGTGCGGGGCGGCACAGGGGCAACGCTAACAGACCGACGCGAAACCGGGATCCGGCGAAAACCAAAGCCAAAAACCAAAAGCGAAAAAAACCAAAAACCCATCACCCCGGCACATACCCCCGCCCGATCCAAGCAAGGCTAACAGAACCGCCGCCACGCACATCGACGCTACGTCGTCGCTCAATCACAACACCCACAGCATCGACATCATCGAACTTGGCTGGCTTGGCCAGCGTAACCCTTACCCAATGCGCACCGAAATCCGCGATAAGCATCTGCGCGATGCGCTCCGCCAGCGCCTCCAGCAACTGCAATCCATGCGACGCAAGCAGCCCGTGAACCGCCTCCCGCACTGCCGCATAGTTGACCGTGTCCTCGATCCGATCCGTCACGCAGGCGCGCAACGACGGCACTCCGATCGCGAGGCTCATCCGCACCGGCTGCGGATCATGCAGCTCGCTCTTGTCGATGCCGATAACCGTCTGCCCCGTCAGCCCCTCGATATAAACGATGTCCATTGCAGCATGCGATAGGGACGCATCAGGTTGCGGCGCAACATACGCAGCTTCGCGGATCGGTTCGAATCGGCCCATATGTTCATCACCGCGCGAATGCGGCCCTTTATAGAAAAGAGACCCGGCGCCAATCGCCGAATCCATCCGCGAATGGCAAGCAAAAAGCGGGCGCGTTCGCATCACTCTATGCGACTACTTATTGAACCTACGCGCCTAAGGATGTACAGTTTTTGAGAACCGGTCGTTCGGGTCCGCAGACAGCACCTGAAATCTCCCGATCATCCGGCCACGAGGCGCGCCTTCAGGCACGATTGGCCGCAGCGCCAGCGTAAAACACAACAGATTCGGCGTCGAACGGCCGCGCGAAACGCGCACCGGAATGCGGCGCAACGGAGACTTGCCCCCATGTCGTCACTTGCTGACGTAGACACGCATGTCCGGGAAGTGCTGAACATCGTCAATAATCCGCTGGCCGCGCGCCGCGCCAGCGATTCGGTCGCGCAATCGTGGCTGCGATGCCTCACGGAATTCAGGCTCGATCCAGGCCGCTTCGTCATGCCGCCCGTGCTCGCGCAGCACGAACTCAACGAGCGTCGCGAAGCCGCGAGCGATCTCATCGCGTGCTCGAAGCTCGAAATGACGACGCTCTATCAGCAACTCGCCGATCCTGAACTCGCCGTCGTGCTCGTCGATGCCGATGGCGTCATCGTGCATCAGGTGTCGTCGGTGCCGTTCGGCGAAGCCGTCGCCGCCGACGGCCTGCGCGTCGGCGCGATGTGGAGCGAGCGCGAAGCCGGTACCAACGGCATGGGCACGTGCCTCATCGAGCGCGACTGCATCGCCGTTTGTCAGCACGAGCATTTCTATCCACGCTATACATCGCTCACGTGCTCCGCCGCGCCGATCTTCGATGAACGCGGCACCGTCGTCGGCGTGCTCGATGTCACGAGCCGCTCGAAGCTGTTGCAGCAGCATTCGCTCGTGCTCGTCGGCATGTCGCGGCAGATGATCGAAAATCGTCTGATCGATGCGCGCTACCGGCACGCGAACATGATCCACTTTCATAGCCGGCCCGAGTTCGTCGGCACTCTGCATGCGGGCAAGCTCGCCGTCAGCGACGATGGCGTCGTGCTCGCCGCAAGCCGCAGCGCCCTCTTCCAGCTCGATCTGCGCTCGCCCGCCGAGCTGTGCGGCAAGCGCATCGAGGAAGCGTTCAATGCGTCGCTCGAAGACATGATCGCGCGCAGCATTCGCGGCTCGTTCCATCCGGTGACGGTCTACAGCGCGAAGGCGAACAGCCGCTTCTTCCTCACTGCGCAGACGTCGCGCGAAGGCGCGAAGGGCGCAACGCGCATCCTGATGAGCGATCCGGCATCGCGCGATCTGTCCGCGCCCGGCGCGCGCGCCAAAGCGTCGAAGAAGGACGCGCGCGAGCCGGCATCGGCGGGCCGCCTCGACAAGCTCGCGCATCTGGAGTTCGGCGATCCGCGCATGGCCTCGCAGATTCAACTCGCGGCGCGCGTGATCCAGCGGAAGATCCCGATCATCCTGCGCGGCCAGACAGGCACCGGCAAGGAAGTCTTCGCCAATGCGCTGCACAGCATCAGCCCTAACGGAACCGGTGCGTTCGTCGCGGTGAATTGCGCATCGCTGCCGGAGAATCTGATCGAAAGCGAACTGTTCGGATATCGCGCCGGTGCGTTCACCGGCGCGCAGCGTGAAGGCCGTCGCGGCAAGATCGTGCAGGCGAACGGCGGCACCCTTTTCCTCGATGAAATCGGCGACATGCCGCTCGCCTTGCAAGCGCGTCTTCTGCGCGTGCTCGAAGAACACGAGGTCACGCCGCTCGGCGCGGAAACGACGGTGAAGGTGGACTTTCAGCTCATCAGCGCGAGCCACCGCAATCTCGTCGAGCTCGTGCAAACGGGCATGTTCCGCGAGGACCTGTATTACCGGCTGAACGGTATCGAGATCAATCTGCCGCCGCTGCGCGAACGCGCCGATGCGCTCGCGCTCATCGGCCATATTCTCGAGACCGAAGCCGAAGAACCGCCCGCGCTTTCCGCCGAAGCGAAGCAGGCGCTCTTGAACTATCCGTGGCCGGGCAATATCCGCCAGTTGCGGCATGTGCTGCAGATGGCGATCGCACTCTGCGACGGCCCCGAGATTCGCTGCGCGCATCTGCCGCCAGAGATCGCGAACGGCGTCACGCCGGTCACGCAAACCGCCGCACGCACGCCGATAACCGCAGCGCCGCATCTCGCCGACGATGCCGATACGTCGTCGCTCAACGCGATCCAGGTCAAGGAGCGCGAGACCGTGCTTCAGTTGCTCGACGAGCATCGCTGGAACGTGAGCAATGTCGCGAAGGTGCTCGGCATCAGCCGCAATACGCTGTATCGGAAGATGCATCGTCTGCATATCCGGCTGTCGCAGGATACGCCGGGCGCATCCGACGCATGACGCAACCCACGCCCGCCCGCCGGCTCGACGAGTTCAAGCCCGACGCGCGCTTTGCGTGGTGCGTGACGGGCTCGGGCCATATGCTCGAGGAATCGATCGCGCTCGCACGGCAGCTTCCGGGCGTCGATCTGTTTCTCTCGTCTGCCGGCGAGGAAGTGCTGCCGCTCTATGGCTGGACTGTCGCGAAACTGCGCGAGCACTTCAAGGTGTTGCGCGACAACAGCGCGAGCAGCGTGCCCGTCGGCATGATCTATAGCGGCGAATATCACACGGTCGTGATCGCGCCCGCGACGAGCAACACCGTCGCCAAATGCGCGTTCGGCATCTCCGACACCCTGCCCACCAATCTCTATGCGCAAGCCGGCAAGCAATGCGTGCCGGGCATCGTGTTCGCATGCGATACCGCGCCCTCCGTCATCACGCACGCCCCGCACGAATGGGTCGAAGTGAGGCCGCGCGCGATCGAGTTCGAGAACGTCGAGCGGCTCGCGCGCTTCGCGCATACCACCGTGGCCCGCTCGCTCGACGATCTCAAAGCCGCGCTCGATCAACGCCTGTCGGACCTGAAGCTCGCATGGAACACATCGTCTTCCTGACGGGACGGCTCGCGGAGCCGAGCCTTCGGCAAGTGCTCGAAAGCATCGCGCCTGTGGCCGCAGGATCGCCGTTCACATGGGAAGTGCGCGAGATCGGCCTTCAGGTCGCGGGCCTGATGACCGCCGACATGATCCGCCGGCGCGTCGCGACGCCCTTGAGCGAAGGCACGACTCGCATGATCGTGCCCGGCCGATGCCGCGGCGATCTCGACGCCCTCACCGTGCATTACGGCGTGAAGGTCGAGCGCGGTCCCGAAGAGGTGAAGGACTTGCCGCAATTCTTCGGACGCGAGGCGCGGCATGTCGATCTGTCGCGCTACGAGACGGAGATATTCGCGGAGATCGTCGATGCGCCGCGTCTCGATCTCGACGGCATCGCGGCGCGCGCGCGCGAATACAAGCGGCAAGGCGCGGATGTAATCGATATCGGCTGTCTGCCGGAAACGCCGTTTGCTCATCTCGAGGACGCGGTCGCGATGCTTAAAGAGCAAGGCTATCGCGTGAGCGTCGATTCGATGCGTGAAGAGGAACTCGTGCGCGGCGGGCGCGCGGGCGCGGACTATGTGATGAGCCTCAACGTCGATACGCTATGGATAACTGATGAAATTGCTTCGACGCCGATACTCGTGCCGCGCGAGCCCGCGGACGTCGCATCGCTCGATGCCGCAATCGACGCGATGACGAGGCGCGGCCGCGCCTTTCTCGCCGATCCGATTCTCGATCCGATTCCGTTCGGGCTCGCGGCGTCCATCGCGCGTTACGTGTCGTTGCGCGAGCGTCATCCCGAAGTGCCGATCATGATGGGCGTCGGCAATGTGACCGAGCTGACCGAGGCCGACACGAGCGGCATCAACGCAGTGTTGTTCGGCATGGCGGCGGAATTGCGCATCGCCGCCGTGCTGACGACGTCGGTCAGCCTGCACGCGCGCCGCGCCGTTCGCGAAGCCGATGTCGCGCGTCGCGTGATGCACGCCGCGCGCGAAACGCAGACGCTGCCCAAAGGCATATCCGCCGATCTGTCCGCGCTGCACGCAAAGCGGCCGTTTCCGTACGATGCCGAAGAGATCGCCGCATTCGCCGCCGCCGTGCGCGATCCGAATTTTCGCGTGCAAGTATCGGCGGACGGCATACATGTCTATAACCGCGACGGGCATCACGTCGCCGTCGATCCGTTCGCGCTCTATCCCGCGCTGAAGATCGAAAACGATGGCGGGCACGCGTTCTACCTCGGCGTGCAGCTCGCGCGCGCGGAAATCGCGTGGCAGCTGGGCAAGCGCTTCGATCAGGATGAGCAACTCGATTGGGGATGCGAAGTCGATCGGCCCGATGAAGACCTGATGGCGTGGCATGCGCCCGGCAGCACAAAAAAGACAAGCTAAGGCTTCCATTTGATCGAGCAGCCGAGCGCGGGATATTGCGCTTCGGGCGCTTCGCCGTTTATCGCTACTGCGCGCATCGCTTCGAAGAGATCGCGGCGCGCATCGGGCAAAGCCTGCTTGCGCGACGCATCGATTCGGCCGCGATATTTCAGGCGCAATTCGCGGTCGAAGCCGAAGCACTCCGGCGTGCAGACCGCGCCATACGCGCGCGCGATTTCCTGCGTTTCGTCGTGCAGATACGGAAACGGCAGGTTCCATTCTTCGGCGACCGCGATCATGCGATCGAAGGCGTCGTCGGTGTAGACGGCCGCATCGTTCGAATTGATGCCTGCCACGTTGACGCCGATTTCATGCAACGCGCGCGCATCGCGGATCAGGTTCGGCATCGCGGCCTTCACGTAGGGACAGTGATTGCACATGAAGACGATCACGAGGCCGTTCTCACCCTTCAGAGAATGAGGTGTGTGCATGCTGCCGTCGGTCGCGGGGAGCACGAAACCGGATGCGATCGCGCCGAGTTCGGCAGTCGGTGATTCGGTAGGCATGATGACATCGCTCCAAAAAGGTTGCTCGAACTATTCAATGGTTGACTGCAAATAGCCTAAAATGCGGTTCCGCTAACAACACAAACTACAGCGTAATCCTTAGTTTTTTGTACTTCGCATCCGCCGTTGAACATTTCTCCACGCCTTTAAGCCTTCGCGCAGCTCTCCTTTCAACGGAGCGGCGCCGCCATCATGCAAGTCATCAGTCTTTTTCTTCACCCCTCCCGCGCAGCGCTCGACAATCATCGACACTATGCCGCCTTGCATGGGTATCGCCATATCGTCATCGACGCGGCAGACATCTATCGGAACGCGCCGGCGCAATGGCTCTTCAAGTACGAGTCGCTGCTTTCCGAAATGCACCGCGCCGAAGAGGGCGAGATCGTTTTGTTGCTGAGCGAGAACGCTGCGATCGTCGAGCCGGTGCCGCTCGACTTCGTGCTCGGCGAACGCGACTGGCTGCTCACCCGTATCAAGGACGTGCGGCCTCAACCCGATGTTCAAATCTGGCGCAACACGGCTCGGGTGCGCGCCGAGCTGCTGAAAGTCGTGAATCGCTGCCGGTTCGGATCGCCTATACCGCCAATCGAAACCGACCTGCTCGATGCCTTCGATGCATGCACGTTTCCTCGCGTTTGCGGTAACGCGCGGAGTCCGATCTACGCGGTGCTCGCCGCCAGTGGCCCCCTCATGCCCGTATGGCCGCGGTTTCGCGTATTCGCGCTCGCTATCGCCGAAGAGCACGCCGATCTCTCGCGAACATGCGTGCATCCCCGGCTGCGGGAAGCGCTCATCGAGCATCTCAATGCACATCGCAACAGCCATGCGCGTGCGTTCGAGGACGGCGCATCCGATGAAAGCACGATGACGGCCATGAGCACCTGCAATCCCGGACGGCCCGTGTCGATCACGACCGTCTACACGCCAGAGGCAGCGATCTACGGACGCATCGCAGAAGCGAACCTGCGTGAGTATTGCGAACGTCATGGCTATACCTTGTACGTGCATCGCGAGGTTCCGCGCCGCATCGCCGAACGCCTGCCGATGCGCGGCAATTGGGTCAAGCCTTTCCTGCTGCGCGAAAACCTCCCGCATCACGAATGGGCTTTCTGGCTCGACGCCGACACGCTCGTCAACGATCTCGACCGGCCACTCGAGTCTTTCTGCAGCAGCCGCGATCTCGTTCTTGCGCGCGATGTCGGCACCTGGATTTTCAATTCAGGCGTGATGGGCTTTCGCCGCACGCCTGCGAATGCCGCGCTACTCGATCGGGTCATCGCAAGCGTCGAGAACGTCGATGACAAGCAAAGTCTCGTATCGGGCGGCGGGGATCAATGGCATTTCAATTGCGCGGTCTCGGAGCAGGCATCGTTGGGCAGCGAAGAGATATGCAGCCTCGTTGACATCAACACGCCGTGGGGCTTTCGTGTGCCGTCGAGCTTTCTCGTTCACTATCACGGCATGTCGCCGCAGATGCGGGCGCTGCTCATGTCGTACGATCTTCGATTGCGCAGGGCCGAGATGGAACATGCGGGGATGGCTGTCGGTGATTCGGTAGGCATGAAATAGGTCCCAATTGTTTCGATTGGCGGTTTGGCATATTGGTGGGGCGATTGCACTCGGATAGCATCGAAGTTCTCCTTAACTATCCGAGGACATGAGTATATTTTCAGTGTCGAAGAAGCGCAGAAGGATCTGCCTGAAGCCGCCCGTCTCACCGAGCGGCGCTCCTCTCAGTGATACCGCTTCGCCATCGCCTCGAGTCCCATCGGCCTGATGCGATCCGCGTGTCCCGCGCAGCCGAACGCCTCGAACCGCTCGACGCATAAATCCCGCGCCGCCGCCGTCGCCGCCTTCAGCGCATGCCTCGGATCGAACTCCGACTTCGCCGACGCCATCGCGCGCCGCATCGCGCCGGTCATCGCGAGCCGGATATCCGTATCGATGTTCACCTTGCGCACGCCGTTCGCGATGCCGCGCCGAATTTCATCGACGGGCACGCCGAACGTCGCCGGAATCTCACCGCCATGCTCGCGGATGATCGCGAGCCATTCCTGCGGCACTGACGACGAACCGTGCATCACGAGATGCGTATCCGGAATGCGCGCGTGAATCTCGGCGATGCGATCGATCGCGAGAATATCGCCGGTTGGCTGGCGGCTGAACTTGTAAGCGCCGTGCGACGTGCCGATGGCGATCGCGAGCGCATCGATGCCCGTCGCCTCGACGAACGCGCGCGCTTCGTCGGGATCGGTCAGCAGGCGATCGTGACTCAGCGCGCCTTGTGCGCCGACGCCGTCCTCGTCGCCGGCGCGCCCCGTCTCCAGCGATCCGAGACAACCCAGCTCGCCCTCCACCGACACGCCCACCGAATGCGCCGCCTCGACGACGCGCCGGCTCACGTCCACGTTGTAGTCGTATTCCGCGGGCGTTTTCTGATCGGGCATGAGCGAGCCGTCCATCATCACGGAGGTGAAGCCCGAACGAATCGCCTGCTGGCAAACCGACGGGCTCGCGCCGTGATCCTGATGCAGCACCACCGGAATATCCGGATGCGCCTCGACCGCCGCCAACACCAGATGCCGCAGATACGGCTCGCCCGCATACTTGCGCGCGCCCGCCGACGCCTGCAGGATGACCGGGCTTCTCGTCGCCTCGGCCGCCTGCATGATCGCGTGGACCTGCTCCATGTTGTTGACGTTGAACGCGGGCACGCCGTAACCGTGCTCCGCCGCGTGATCCAGCAACTGCCTCAATGCGATGAAAGCCATCGTGATGTCTCCATGCAAAACGCGAAAATCATGCGGCCACGCGGCGCGCTTCGTCGACGAGCGCATCGGTCGTCACGCCGAAGTGCGCGAACAGTTCGCTGGCGGGCGCCGATTCACCGAAGCGATCGATGCCGATCACGCCGCCATTCAGCCCGACGTACTGCCGCCAGAACGCCGTGACGCCCGCTTCGATCGCGACACGCGGCACGCCTTCGGGCAGCACGCGTTCGCGCCACGCGTTGCACTGGCGATCGAACACGGTCGTCGAAGGCATCGACACGACGCGCGCGAGAATGCCCTCTTTCTTCAGCGGCTCGACGGCGGCGAGCGCAAGCGCGACTTCCGAGCCGGTCGCGATCAACACGACGCGGCGCGCATCGCGCTCGCAAGTCGAAGGCCAGTCGGCGAGCACGTAGCCGCCGCGCTCGATGCCGTCGATCTGCGCTTCGTCGCGCGGCACGAACGGCAAATTCTGCCGCGACAACAGCAGACACGAAGGCCGGTCGCGCTCGATCGCGCCGATCCACGCCTGCATCGTCTCGACCGTATCGCACGGACGCCACACGTCGAGGCCCGGAATCATGCGCAGCGTCGCGGCGTGTTCGATCGGCTGATGCGTCGGGCCATCCTCGCCGAGTCCGATGGAATCGTGCGTGAAAACGAACACCGTTCGCGTCTTCATCAGCGCGGCCATGCGCAGCGCATTGCGCGAATAGTCGGAGAACGTCAGAAACGTGCCGCCGAACGGCAGATACCCGCGATGCAGCGCAACGCCGTTCAGCACCGCGCTCATGCCGAACTCGCGCACGCCGAAGTGGATGTAGTTGCCCTTCTCCGGCGCGGCGCTTACATCGACCGCGTCCTTCCAGCGCGTGAGATTCGAGCCGGTCAGGTCGGCCGAACCGCCGAGCAATTCGGGCAACGCGCGCGCCAGTCCTTCGATCGCGAGTTGCGACGCCTTGCGGGTCGCGATGCTCTGTCGCGCGCGATCCGCATCGCGCACGAGCGTATGCGCCGTGTCGCGCCAGTTCGCGGGCAACGCGCCGCGCACGCGCCGCTCGAATTCGGCGGCCTCGCCCGGAAACACGCGGCGATACGCACCGAAGCGACGATTCCAGTCGTCCTGTGCCGCCGCGCCCGCCTCGCGCGCGTCCCACAGCGCGCGTATCGGCGATGGGATCTCGAACGGCGGATGCATCCAGCCAAGCGCGTGCCGCGTCGCTTCCACTTCGTCGGCGGGAAGCGGCGCGCCGTGCACATCGTGCGTGCCGGCCATCTTCGGCGCGCCGAGGCCGATCACCGTCTTGCAGCAGATCAGCGTCGGCCGGTCCGACTCGCGCGCGAGCTGCAACGCATGCGATACGTCGTCGACATCGTGGCCGTCCACCGCGCGCACGACATGCCAGCCGTACGATTCGAAGCGCTTCGGCGTATCGTCGGTGAACCAGCCGTCGACGTGGCCATCGATGGAAATGCCGTTGTCGTCGTAAAGCACGGTGAGCTTGTTCAGCCGCAACGTGCCCGCAAGCGACGCCGCTTCGTGCGACACGCCTTCCATCAGACAGCCATCGCCCGCGAAAACATACGTGCGATGGTCGACGATCTCATGCCCCGGCCGATTGAACTCGCGCGCGAGCAAGGCTTCGGCAAGCGCCATGCCGACTGCGTTCGTCAGCCCTTGCCCGAGCGGTCCGGTCGTCGTTTCGACGCCGGGCGTCACGCCGAATTCCGGATGTCCGGGCGTCTTGCTGCCCATCTGCCGGAAGCGCTTGATCTCGTCGATGGACAAGTCATAGCCGCTCAGATGCAGCAACGCATAGAGCAGCATCGAGCCGTGCCCGTTCGACAGCACGAAGCGGTCGCGATCGGGCCAGTCGGGATCGGCGGGATTATGTTTCAGATGACGTCCCCATAACGCGACCGCGATCTCCGCCATGCCCATCGGCATGCCGGGATGACCGGAGTTGGCCTGGCTCACGGCATCGACGGCGAGCATGCGCAACGCGTTCGCCATCTGCCGCGTGTCGGGTGAGCGATGAAGTCGGGGCAATGCTTCAGCGACGGCATTCATGTGATGCCTCCTTGGATGCGATGATGAGAAACCTTTCATGCGCGCGCGCGCCGGTCGCGTAGCTGCAGGATCATCGGCGTGAAGATGAGCTGCATCGCGAGACCCATCTTGCCGCCGGGCACGACGATCACATTCGGCCGCGACATGAACGAGTCGTGCAGCATCGTCAACAGATACGGAAAGTCGATGCCCTTCGGCTTCGCGAAGCGGATCACGACGAAGCTCTCGTCGGGCTGCGGAATCTCGCGCGACGTGAACGGGTTCGACGTATCCACGGTCGGCACGCGCTGGAAATTCACATGCGTGCGCGAGAATTGCGGGCAGATGTAGTTCACGTAATCGGGCATGCGGCGCAGGATCGTATCGACGACGGCTTCATGCGAGTATCCGCGCATCGTCTGATCGCGATGCAGCTTCTGAATCCATTCGAGATTGATGATCGGCACCACGCCGACGAGCAAGTCCGCATGACGCGCGATATCGACCTTGTCGGTGACGGCTGCGCCATGCAGGCCTTCGTAGAACATCATGTCCGTGCCGGGCGTGACGTCTTCCCATGGCGTGAAGGTGCCCGCTTCCTGCTTGTAATGCACGGCTTCGCCTTCATCGTGCACGTAGTGGCGAAACTTGCCGCCGCCGGTTTCGCCGTAGGTATCGAACAGCGTTTCGAGTTCAAGCAGCAGATTCGCTTCCGGCCCGAAGTGGCTGAAGTTGACGAGACCGTCGCGTTCGCTCTGCTTCATCGCTTCGCGCATGCCGAGGCGATCGTATCGATGGAACGCATCGCCTTCGACGATCTGCGCGTTGATTTTTTCGCGCCTGAAGATATGCGTGAAACTCTTCATGACGGTGGTGGTGCCGGCGCCGCTCGAACCGGTCACTGCAACGATCGGATGTTTGACTGACATGCGCTTGTCTCCCTGAATGTAATCGATGAGCGCCGTTTCAGATGCGGGATCAGGCTTCCGTTTCCGGCAGGAACAGCGAGCGCTCCTTGAACAAGGGCGACGTGAACGGCTTGTCCTCGCCGCGATCGTATTCGCCGTGATAGCGCTGAATGCGGTCGACTTCGTTGCGTGAGCCGAGTATCACGGGCACGCGTTGATGCAGCGCTTTCGGCTCGACATCGAGAATGCGTTCGCGCCCGGTGATCGACAGCCCGCCCGCCTGCTCGACGAGAAAGCTCATCGGGCTGGCTTCATACAGGAGACGCAGGCGGCCTTCCATCGCTGGCGTCTTGAAGTCGCGCGGATACATGAACACGCCGCCGCGCATGAGGATGCGATGCACTTCCGCGACCATCGATGCGATCCAGCGCATGTTGAAGTCCTGCGCGCGGCATCCGGTGCGGCCGTCCTTGCATTCCTGCACGTAGCGGCGCACGGGGGGTTCCCAGAAGCGCTCGTTCGATGCGTTGATCGCGAACTCGCACGAATCCTCGGGAATGCGAATATCGGAATGCGTGAGCACGAAGTTGCCGACATCGCGTTCGAGCGTGAAGCCGTGCGTGCCATTGCCGACGGAGAGCACGAGCATCGTCGACGGGCCGTAGATCGCATAGCCTGCCGCAACCTGCTCGCGGCCCGGACGCAGAAACGCTGCATCGTTGGGCGCGTCGCTTTCGTCGCTCGCGCGCCTCAACACCGAGAAGATCGATCCGACTACGCCGTTGATATCGATGTTGGACGAGCCATCGAGCGGATCGAACGCGAGCAGATACTCGCCGCGCGGATACGGCTCGGGAATCGCGTAGACGTCGTCCATTTCTTCCGACACCATGCCCGCGAGCAGACCGTCCCATTCGCAATGCTGCAGGAAGATATCGTTGGTCACGAGGTCGAGCTTCTTTTGTTCCTCGCCATGCGTATTGATCGATTGTGCCGAGCCGTGCTGTCCGCTCAACGCGCCGCGCGTCAATGCGGCCGCGATCGTCTTGATCGATGCGGCCACGTCGATCAACAGCGCGGAGAGTCCGCTCGCCGCCTCGGGTCCGGGCTTGCGGTCGAGCGTGTCGATCAGGAACTTCGATAAGGTCGTGCGTCCATCCTGCATCGCGTTCTCCTTCGAGTTATGAATCGGTGAACACGCGGCTCGCGCGGATATCGCTGGCGTCGAGTTGCATCAGCGCGTTGGCATCGGCGACACCGTTGCCGCTTTCAGCCGCGGCGAACAGCCGGTTCGCCTGACGCAGTCGCGCGCGATCCAGCGCATTGCGCACCGAACGCGCGTTGGCGAAGTTCGGCTGTCTGATGCGATGCGCGAGATAGTCTTCGAAGGCGCATCGCGCGGCGTCGTCGAAGCGGTAGTGCATGTCGCTCAGCATGTGCTCGGCGATTTGCAGAAGCTCGCCGGGCGCGTAGTCCGGAAATACGAGGTGATGCGCGATGCGCGAACGAAAGCCCGGGTTGCTATGAAAGAACGTCTCCATGCGCGACTCGTATCCCGCGAGGATCACGACGAGGTCGTCGCGCTGGTTCTCCATCGTTTGCAGCAGGATTTCAATGGCTTCCTGTCCGTAGTCGCGTTCGTTTTCCGGGCGATACAGGTAATAGGCCTCGTCGATGAAGAGCACGCCGCCCATCGCACGCTTGAGCACTTCGCGCGTTTTGGGCGCGGTATGGCCGATGTACTGGCCGACGAGATCGTCGCGTGTCACCGAGACGAGATGATTGCGGCGGATATAGCCCAGGCGATGCAGCACTTGCGCCATGCGCAGCGCAACCGTGGTCTTGCCGGTTCCGGGATTGCCCGAGAAGCACATGTGCAGCGTGGGCGCACCCGATGCGATACCGAGTGTCTCGCGGGCGCGCTCCACGAGCAGATGGGCGGCGATCTCGCGGATGCGCGTCTTGACCGGCGCGAGGCCGATGAGATCGCGGTCCAGTTCCGCCAGTACTTCGCCGATGCGCGATTCGCGATAGAGCGCCATCAGGTCGGCGTGCATCGCTTTCGCTTGCGGCGCTTCTTCGAGCGTGGCTTCGGCGTTCATGGTCGGTGTTCCTCATCAATAACGCTCGCCGCTCGGGCGATCGGTTGCGTAGGTGCGGATCGCATAGCGCTGGATGCGGCTTCTGTCGTCCTGGCGTTCGAGTCGGAAGCCTCGTTCTTCCGCTGGGCGATTCACCATGAACGAGAGGCGCATCGTTTCGAATCCGCGGACCGAGTCGAAGGCGTTCACCTTGATGTAGTGGTTCGGATACGTCTTGCGGCATTCGTTCACTTCCATCAGCACGCCGGCGGCATCGTGGAGGTCGAACATGGGGAGGCCCCACATTTCCCAATACGTATTCCTTGGATGGGGATCGTCGGTGTATTCCACCGAGCAGGCCCAGCCTTGCTCTAACGCGTAATTGATCTGTGCGGATATTTCTTCGTCGGTTAATGGTGGCAGGAAGGAGAATGTTCCTTGGGTGATGTTCATTTCGGGTTCCTTATGTTTGGAGATTCGGCTTCTTCTATGAAATCCTGTGTTCGCGGCGGTCTATTAGCGTTGCCCCTGTGCGGGGCGGCAGTCACTTTCTTTGCTGCTGCAAAGAAAGTAACCAAAGAAAGCAGCTTCCGATACGCCCGCGGTCACACGCAATTTGGGTAGTCCTCTCGTCCATCGTGGGCTGCCTAAAGAGTGCCCTCATAGGCCCCATCGGGCTTGGATCGCGCACGGTCTGCCACATCGCACCACACACCGAACGGGTTCAGCACCAAATAGCTCCGGCCCGCTTCGCGGCCGACCGGTCCATCGGGGATGCATGTGCTTCTCTACTAACGTCTCCATCTCACTGCAATCGCCGCCCTTTGGTTTTCCTTGCGGACCCGGCGGCAGCGCGTAGCGCTGTGCCGAAGCTGTTTCGTGCTGAACCAGTGTCCTCAACACCTTCGGGCGGCAGACCGTGCGCGATCCAAGCCCGATTAGGTGTTTGAGGGCACTCTTTAGGCGAGTGCCGCCTGTGACGAGAGGACTACCCAACGTGCGTGTGACCGCGGGCCTGAAAAGCTGCTTTCTTTGGTTACTTTCTTTGCAGCAGCAAAGAAAGTGACTGCCGCCCCGCACAGGGGCAGTGCTAATAGACCGACACGAAAACGGGATCCGGCGACAACAACAACAACAACAACAAACCTCTTAAACCCCCGCCGTAGCAGTAACAGCAAAATCCGGCGTATCCGTCGACGCATAATTGAAAGTGACATCGCGCCAGGTATCGAGCGCCTGCTGCAACGGCGTACACCTCCGCGCGGCGGTTTCAAGAATATCGGGGCCTTCACGAGCAATATCCCGCCCTTCATTCCGCGCTTTCACCATGGCTTCGAGCGCGACGCGATTGGCCGTCGCCCCGGCCTGAATCCCTTGCGGATGTCCAATCGTCCCGCCGCCGAATTGCAGAATGCAGTCATCCCCAAAGAGATCGAGCAACTGATGCATCTGCCCTGCGTGAATCCCGCCCGATGCCACCGGCATCACCTTGCGCAACCCCGCCCACGGTTGATCGAAGAAAATCCCTCGCGACAGATCAGGCTCATTGCGCGCCTCGCGGCACACGTTGTAATAGCCCTGCACCGACAACGGATCGCCTTCCAGCTTGCCGACGGCAGTGCCCGCATGAGCATGATCGACGCCCGCCATCCGCAGCCACTTCGCGATCACGCGAAACGAGATGCCATGATTGCGCTGCCGCGTATAAGTCCCATGTCCCGCGCGATGCAGATGCAGAATCATGTCGTTGCGACGCGCCCACTTCGACATCGACTGAATAGCGGTCCAGCCGATCACGAGATCGATCATCACGATGCACGACCCGAGTTCCTTCGCGAATTCCGCGCGCTCGTACATGTCTTCCATCGTGCCGGCCGTCACGTTCAGATAGTGACCCTTCACTTCGCCGGTCTCGGCTTGCGCGCGGCTCACCGCTTCCATCGCGAAGAGGTAACGATCGCGCCAGTGCATGAACGCCTGCGAATTGATGTTCTCGTCGTCCTTCAGAAAATCGAGCCCGCCTTTCAAGCCTTCGTACACGACGCGCCCATAGTTCTTTCCCGACAAGCCGAGCTTCGGCTTCACGGTCGCACCGAGCAGCGGACGTCCGTATTTATCGAGCCGCTCGCGTTCGACGACGATGCCCGTCGGCGGTCCCTGAAACGTCTTCAGATACGCAACGGGAATACGCATGTCTTCGAGCCGCAGCGCCTTCAACGGCTTGAAGCCGAACACATTGCCGATGATCGACGCCGTCAGGTTCGCGACCGATCCCTCTTCGAAAAGATCGAGTTCGTACGCGATGTAAGCGAAGTACTGCGGCTCGTCGGCGCGCGCATTCGGCACCGGTTCGACGCGATACGCCTTCGCGCGGTACATGTCGCATGCAGTGAGACGGTCGGTCCACACGACCGTCCATGTCGCCGTCGACGACTCGCCCGCCACGGCCGCAGCCGCTTCCTCCGGCTCGACACCCGCTTGCGGCGTGATGCGAAAGAGCGCGACGACGTCGGTGTCCTTCGGCGTGTAATCGGGCTGCCAGTAGCCCATCTCGCGATACTTCATGACGCCGGCCGCATAGCGCGAGCGCGGATCGGACGGATTGCGCACCGCCTCGACGGCGGCCTTGCTGAAGTCGTTCATTCCGTTTCCTCGACAGTGAGATGAGAGTGGCGTCGCGGTGCTGCTCGAAGCGATCGCCGCTTGTGAACCGCGCCCTGCTGTCATTGCAGAGTAAGCACGCGTCGCACAGAAAGGAATTCACGAATTACTTGCCCGGGCTTAAGCGATGCCTTAGTCGGGAATAGCCCTGATGCGTTTATGAACGAAGCAATGGGACACTGTGTTCTGATTTCGTCACAGTCGGCGCGCATCATGAGCGAGCCGCGCTCTTCGGCATCCGCTTCATGTCATTGGCATGGCGCTTGCATCGTCGAAGGGCCGGCCCCCTCCCGGCCGCCTGGCGGATTCGTCCGCATCGGCAAATCATCGAAGCGGTATCGAGGCATCAACCCGACTCATCTGGAGGAACGCCCATGCAATGGACCACGCCGAGCTTCACCGATATGCGTTTTGGTTTTGAAATCACGATGTATATCGCCACCCGCTAAACGCGGACCGAACCCGCACGAAGCCGCATCGAAGCGATGGCGGCTCTTTCGTGCGGCTACGAATACTTTCGCCGACCATCATGATTTACGAGACCATCGTCACGACCGCGGATCGCGATGGCCGGCCGCATATCGCGCCGATGGGCGTGCGCTTCGAAGAGGGCCTCGCGATTCTTGCGCCGTTCCGTCCGTCGACGACGCTCGATAACGTCATCGCGACGAAGAGCGCCGTCATCAATCTGACGACGGACGTGCGCGTGTTCGCGGGCTGCGTGACGGGCATTGCGCGCGACTGGCCGACGGTTGCCGCGAGCACGGTGCCAAGCGTGCGGCTCGCATCGACGCTCGCGCATATCGAGCTGCGTCTCGCCGAACTTCTCGATGACGAAGCGCGCCCGACGTTGCGCATGGAATGTGTGCATCGCGAGACGCATGCGCCGTTTCCGGGCTTCAATCGCGCGCAGGCGGCGGTTGTCGAAGGCGCGATTCTCGTGAGCCGGCTGTTCATGTTGCCGCCTGAAAAGGTGGATAGCGAGGTGGCGTATTTGCGGATCGCCATCGACAAGACTGCGGGCGACGCCGAGCGCGAGGCCTGGCAATGGCTTTTGCAGGCGATCGAGGCGCATCGCGCGAAGGCTGTGAGCTGACGCGTTTTCCTTAGCCATCCCTCTGGAGTTTCGACGATGACCGCATTGCTCGCGAGCGTCCGCTCGGCCGACGAAGCCTTCGATGCGGCGGACGCCGGCGCCGAACTGATCGACCTGAAGGAGCCGGGCGCGGGCGCGCTGGGCGCTGTTGCGATCGGCGATATCGCGCGTATCGTGGGGGCGTTGCGTGCGCGGTATGCGGTGCGGCCGATCAGCGCGACGATCGGCGATTTGCCCAACGATGCGCTCGACGAGATGACCGCGCGCGTGCTCGATGTCGCGGCTACGGGCGTCGATTATGTGAAGGTCGGGGTGTCGCCCGGGGCGGGCGCTTTTGCGTGCTTGCGGCATCTGGCGAGCTTGCCGGCGGCTGTCGTGCCGGTGTTGTTATCCGACGATGGCGTGGATCGCGAACTGGCCGCGCTTGCGGCGCAACTGGGTTTTGTGGGCATCGTGTTCGATACGGCGAGCAAGGACGGGCGCACGTTGTTCGATTGCGTCGATGTGGGGGCGCTTGCTTCCTGCATCGGCGATGCGCGCAAGCGGGGGACGATGATTGCCGTCGCCGGGTCTCTGCGTTGGGACGATCTCGACAGGATTCGTTTGCTCGCGCCGGATATTGCCGGGTTTCGTGGGGCTCTTTGCGATGAGCGCGATGGACGTACTGGGAGGCTTGATCCGCTTCGCGTCGAGAAGTGGGTTCGGGCTTTGCGTCTTGCTCGCTGAGCGTTTGTTATTCGGGGGCTTTTTCGCCGGATCCCGGTTTCGCGTCGGTCTATTAGCGTTGCCCCTGTGCGGGGCGGCACTCACTTTCTTTGCTGCTGCAAAGAAAGTAAGCAAAGAAAGCAGCTTCCGATACGCCCGCGGTCACACGCAATTTGGGTAGTCCTCTCGTCACAGGCGGCACTCGCCTAAAGAGTGCCCTCAAACACCTAATCGGGCTTGGCTCGCACACGGTCCGCCGCCCGAAAACGCTGAGGACACTGGTTCAGCACGAAAGAGCTTCGGCACAGCGCTACGCGCTGCCGCCCGGTATGCAAGGGAAACCAACGTGCGGCAAGTGCAGCGAGATTGAGACGTTAGTAGCGAAGCACGCGCGGACCCGATTGACCGGTCGGCCGCGAAGCGGGCCGGAGCTATGTGGTGCTGAACCAGTTTGTTGTGTGGTGCGATGTGACAGACCGTGCGCGAGCCAAGCCCGATGGGGCCTATGAGGGCACTCGTTAGGCAGCCCACGATGGACGAGAGGACTACCCAAATTGCGTGTGACCGCGGGCGTATCGGAAGCTGCTTTCTTTGGTTACTTGTATATTGAATCTGGCGTCC
>NZ_JALQDP010000033.1:0-162965 GCF_023631165.1 Caballeronia sp. AZ1_KS37
GCCGCCCAGCGATCCAACGCGCATATCAAGGCGTTTTGCGACCGCCTGCGCGCCAGAGGCAAAAAGACCAAAGTCGCATTCGTCGCAGCAATGCGCAAGATGCTCACCCAGCTCAACGCCATGATGCGCGACGGCACAACTTGGAATCCCCCAAAACCATGATCCTTACCAACTCAACCCTTGACGCTCAATACAGTTACTTTCTTTGCAGCAGCAAAGAAAGTGACTGCCGCCCCGCACAGGGGCAGTGCTAATAGACCGACACGAAAACGGGATCCGGCGAAATCAAAAGCGATAAGCAAAACCAAAAGCGAAGAAAATTCAAACCGCCACGTTGAGCAATCGATCCCGCATAACCCCTACATCGGACTTACTCAAAACCTCGACGACATAATTTGCATCCCGCACATAAGCCGCAAACCGCCGATCCAGAATGCCTTTAGAAGCCAGCGCCTCGAGCGGCGCATTCGCCTCGACCTCGCAAGACTTCACGATCATCAACCGCTCCGCATTAAGCGAAGTAGAAAGCCACGCGGCGAGCGAATCCGAAGTGGTCTCCCAGTTCGTCATGGAATCGGGCGTCGAGCGCATCAGATCGGTCGGAACCCAAACCGCCACACGCCCATCGCGCAACGCGCGCCGAATCCTATCCTCGTTCGACGCCAGCACGAGCTCCGGCACCACGCCCTGCATCAGAATCGCGTACTGCGCCATCGCGAGCAGACACATGTTGTGAGCCGCGAGATCGTCGAAATGCCACTCCTGCTGATACTGCCGCACCGCGTCCGCGAAATCGCCGCCGCCCGGCACGATCACGACGCGCCCGCCGCCCACTTCCCATAGCCGCGTCAACCACTCGCGCAGCGCCGGGTCGTGACTCAGGCTTCCCCCGATCTTCACCACCCACATATTCCTGTCCTCGTTCGATCAAGCCGGCGGGCCACGCACCCGCATCCTTCGCTATGTTTCGCACGCTATCACGCAGCGCGCGCCGATGCATCGTTCGACAGATGCGCTTCGTTGCCTCCCGCGCCCTTCATCGCCATCGACGCCAGCAGCGCAACCGCCACGCTCGGCGCGCACGTCGATACCCATTCGGCACGCGTCGCATCGTCGCCGTCGATACCCGCGAGACGCGCGAAGTCGACATAGCTGCGCGCCTCCTGCCGCGCCAGCGCCGCCGCCAGAAAACGCCCGCAACCCGCGCCCACGATCGGCGCCGCCGCCAGCGCCGCATCCTGCGCAACGACGCGCGCCAGATTCGTCTCCAGCGCGCGCAATTGCTCGCGCCGCCAGCCCTGCGCGAAACGCCGCCACTCCGCATCGCTCGCATCGGCGGCGTCGCGGCCGATCATCCGCGCAATCCGGACGCGGCTCGCAGCCTGCGTCTTCGGCCCGTTGTCGGCGCTCGGATGCTGGTCGTGCTCGGGCCACAACTCGCCCGTCAGACGATAGACATCCGCGGTCGTCGCGAACCATTCGTTCATCACGCCGGCGTGCTCGCCGCGAAACGCGATGCGATGCGCGAGCCCGCACAACGGCGTTCGCACCACGCCCTGATACACGAGCTCGCCGCTCACGAGCCGTTCGGCGTCGCTGGTGCCGCGCGCCACGACGCGTCCGCCGACGATCGGAATGATGTCCGTCGTCGTGCTGCCGATATCGACGAGCAGCGCATCCGGCAGGCACGCCGCGACCCATTGCGCGGTCGCGAGCCAGTTAGCCGATGCGACCTTGCGCCAGTGTTCCGCGCACGCCGAGCGCGCGAGCCAGCCCGCGTCGCCGGCGAAGAACATCGTGCGCGGCCCGAGCCTTTGCGCAAGCGCGCGCGTCAACGCACGCACGCCGTCGGCGCGGTCGGCGAAGAGATCGACCATTTCGCCCGTCATCGTGACGGCGTGGCGCGCGGCCGGATCGGCGGCGGCGGGCCAGCGCTCGAACATCGCGTCGATCGCGCGTTCCAGGTGCGCCATGCCCTGCCACAGCGGACACGCCCATTGCGCGACGTCGGCGAGCACGCCCGCGCGCGTCGCCATCGAAACCTTGACGTGCGCGCCGCCCACGTCCCAGCCGAACACCCGCGCATCGTGCAATGTCGGTGCCGTCATGACGACGCTCCGGCGCACGCGCGCAGCAATCCGGCATCGCCGTCGAAGCCGGGCACGCGATGCGCCGCGAGCAGCTCCGCCGCGAGATTCCTGCCGCCGCGCCGGCTCAGTTCCGCATACGCGACCGTGAGACGCGGATTCACCTCGATCACGACCGGCCCGCGCTCGGGATGCCACACGACATCGATGCCGACGAAGCCGCGCAGCCCCGGAAACGCATCGGCGACGCGCAGTGCGAGCCGTTCGAGCGCGCGTCCTTGCGGCCCATGCCGGTCGATGCGGTCGACATCGACGCCATCGAACTGAACGATGCGCTCGCGCCGTTCCGATCCCGCCGCATCCGACAATCCGATGCGCTGCCGGTTGATGCTCACGAGCCGCGAGAGCCGGTCGCGGCAGATCAGCGAAAGGCTCAACGGCTCGCCGTCGACCCATTCCTGCAGCACGGGATTGCGGCCCGCTTCCGCGCGCGCGGCGTATTCGGCGCGCGCGGCGGCGAGGTCGTCGTAGACGTAGGTATCGAGGCCGCCCGCACCGTCGTCGGGCTTGACGACCCAGCGCCGCCCGATTGCGGCGGCCGCGTTTTCCGGTTCGAGCGCGCGCGTCGCGGCGATGCTGCGCGCGGCGAGACACGCGGCCGTCGCGCTCTTGCTCGATGCCGCGCGGATCGCTTCCTTCGCGCAGCCGAGCCAGCGCGCCTGGCCGACGGCGTCGTAGAGCTTGAGCAGCAGTCCGTCGCACTCGGGCGCGACGATGCAGGCATAGTCATGCTCGCGCGCCACGCGGGCCACGAAGCGGATGAGCGATTCGCCCGAATGCGCGCGCACGTAGCCGCTTGCGCCGTCGAGTTGCTCGAAGCGCGAGCTTGCGACGGTCACGTCGATGCCTGGCAGCGCGCGCAGATCGGCGGCGATGGCGTCGCGCATCACGCGGCCTTCGACGATGAGCGCGGAGAGATCGGCGAGGCTGCCTGCGCCTGCCGCGTCCGGATCGATGCCGCCGCCGGTGAGATACTCGAATACAAAGATCTTGGTCAAAGGAAAGCCATCCATGCAGGTGATACCCGTTCTCGATCTGCTCGACGGCCACGCGGTGCGCGCGGTGCGCGGCGAGCGTTCGCGCTATCGGCCGATCCAGTCCTCGTTGTGCGCGACGAGCGATCCTGTTGCGATCGCCCGCGCGCTCGTCGCCGCGACCGGCGCGCGCACGTTGTACGTCGCCGATCTGGGCGCGATCCTTTCGCGCGGCGCGCACGATGCCGCGCTCGCCGCGATTTGCGATGCCCTCGGCGACGGCCTGCGCATCTGGCTCGACGCGGGCTTTACCGCGTTTCTGCCGATGCGCGCTTTCGTCGAACGCGTCTTGCGGCTGACGCGTTCAGCGGCGCCTGCCGCGATCCTGCCTGTGTTCGGCACCGAAACGCTCGTCGATGTCGGCGCGATCGCCGAGGCATCGGCTTGCGGCTTCGAGCCGATACTTTCGCTCGACTATCGCGGCGGGCGCGCGCTCGGGGCGACGCATGGCGAGAGCGGATGGTGGCCGTCGCGCGTGATCGTGATGACGCTCGATCATGTGGGCGCGTATGGCGGGCCCGATCTCGACACGTTCGCTGACGTGCGGGCGCTTGCCGGGGCGCGGGAGGTGATCGGCGCGGGTGGAATCCGCCATGCCGATGATCTCGCGCTCGCCGAGCGCAGCGGCGCTTCTGCCTGGCTCGTCGCTTCCGCTATTCACGATGGCGCCTTATCTCAGGGCGATGTGCATTGCGGGGCTTCTTTCTGACTTCCTTGGCATCGAACTCAATTTTTATGCCAACGGCTTTCGGGGCGCGTTTCAGGTGTAATCGTTTGGGAAGCAGGTGTTGCATATGGTGATTCATGGGTGACAGTGTGTTGCAATGCGGAGCAGTTTTTTTTCGCCTTTCCCGGCGGGGGTTTCGCTGGATCCCGGTTTCGCGTCGGTCTATTAGCATTGCCCCTGTGCGGGCGGTAGTTACTTTCCTTCCAGTAGTCGCCGGATCCCGGTTTCGCGTCGGTCTATCAGCGTTGCCCCTGTGCGGGGCGGCACTCACTTTCTTTGCTGCTGCAAAGAAAGTAAGCAAAGAAAGCAGCTCTTCAGGCCCGCGGTCACACGCAATTTGGGTAGTCCTCTCGTCACAGGCGGCACTCGCCTAAAGAGTGCCCTCAAACACCTAATCGGGCTTGGCTCGCGCACGGTCTGCCGCCCGAATACGTTGAGCGCGCTGGTTCAGCATGAAACAGCTTCGGCACAGCGCTACGCGCTGCCGCTGGGTCTGCAAGGGAAACCATCGGTTTGCGCGCGCAGTGCGATAAAGATGTTAGTAGCGAAGCACGCGCATTCCCGATTGACCGGTCGGCCGCGAAGCGGGCTGGAGCTATTTGGTGCTGAACCAGTTTGGTATGTGGTGCGATGAGACGGACCGTGCGCGAGCCAAGCCCGGTTGGGCCTATGAGGGCACTCGTTAGGCAGCCCACGAACGACGAGAGGACTACCCAAATTGCGTGTGACCGCGGGCGTATCAGTAGCTGCTTTCTTTGCTTACTTTCTTTGCAGCAGCAAAGAAAGTGAGTGCCGCCCCGCACAGGGGCAATGCTAATAGACCGACACGAATACGGGATCCGGCGAAATCAAAAAGCGAAAAGCGAAAAGCGAAAAGCGAAAAGCAAAAGCAAAAAGCAACAAAACCGGCATAGACCTTGCTCGAAAGGTCGACCATGCCCGATACCTCCACCACGCCGAGCGCCCCGTCCGCGGCCTCAAAACCTTGGACCTGTCCGTTCTGCCCTTTACTATGCGACGACATCACGCTCGCACCCACCGCCGATCACCGCCTCGCAGCGCCGCACACCGCCTGCCCGCGTCTGGACGCTTCCCTTGCCCGCTTCGGTCCGAACGATGCAAGCCAGAAGCCCCAAATCGACGGGCAAGTCACCGACGAAAAGTCGGCGCTCTCGCGAGCCGCCGCGATCCTGTCGAACGCACATCGGCCGCTATTCGGCGGTCTCGCGACCGACGTGTCCGGCGCACGCGCGCTCTATGAACTCGCCGCGCAGTGCGGCGCGATCCTCGATCACCTCCACGGCGACACGCTCGCCGACAGCAATCGCGCACTGCAAGATCGCGGCTCGTTCTTTACGACGCTCTCCGAAGTCCGCTCGCGCGCCGATCTCATCGTCGTGTTCGCGTGCGAGCCGTCGCGACGCTATCCGCGCTTCTTCGAGCGCATCGCAAGCGAGGGCCGCGAGACAAAGGTGGTATTCATCGGATGTGACATCGATAAAGCCGCCAACGCCCAAGCCGAATCGATCCTCGCCAACGCCGATCCCTTCGACACACTCGCGCTGTGGTCCGCGCTCGTCGAAGGCGGCCGTCCGATTCCAACGCCAGAGCTCGTCGCGCTGACCGAACGCATCAACGCCGCGAAGTACACGGCGGTGATCTACGAGCCATCGGCGCTGCCGACGCAACACGCCGCGCTCGCGATCGAAGCGCTGCAACGCATCGTCAAGGCGATCAATCGCACCGCGCGCGCCGGCACGCTCGCCCTCACCGGCGACGACGGCGCCGCGTCCGTCAATCAGGCGATCACATGGCTGTCGGGCTTTCCGCTGCGCACGCGCGTCGCATACGGCTTGCCGCTCGATCACGACGCGCATCGCTATCGCTCGGAAACGCTGCTGCGGCGCGGCGAAATCGACGCGCTCCTGTGGGTGTCCAGCTACGCGCCCGAGCCGCTGCCCGCGTCGCTCGATGCGAACGTGCCCGCGATCATCCTCGCGCATCCATCGACGGCCGTCCCCGCGCGCCACGCGCCGACCGTGTTCATCCCCGTCGCGACGCCGGGCATCGACAGCGGCGGGCATCTGTTTCGCGTCGATACATCGGTGGTCGCGCCGCTCGCGGCCGCGCGCGATTACGCCTTGCCGACGGTCGCATCGATCGCATCGCAACTCACGCAGGCAAGGAGGCCCGCATGAGCGTCACGCGCCTCAAAGGCGGCACGCTTTACGATCCGGCGAATGGCGTCGATGGCGAGAAGCGCGACATCCATATGCGCGATGGCCGCATCGTCGCCGATGCCGCGAACGAAAGCATCGACCGCGATTACGATGCGAGCGGCATGATCGTGATGGCGGGCGGCATCGATCTGCATTCGCACATCGGCGGCGGCAAGACGAATCTGTCGCGGCTGCTTCTGCCCGAAGATCATCGCGACGATCCGCGTGCCGTGCCCGATCGTCCGAACGAAGGCCGATACATGCGTCTGCCATCGTGCGGCGTGTGCGCGCCCGGCACGCTTGCCACCGGTTATCGCTATGCGGAAATGGGCTACACGGCCGCGTTCGAGCCGGCGATGATCGCGTCGAACGCGCGCCACGCGCATCTGGAAATGGGCGACACGCCGATCATCGATCACGGCGCCTACGTGATGATGGGCAACGACGAGCTCTTCCTGCAGATGCTCGCTGCGAAGGAAGACTTCGAACGTCTGCGCGATTACGTCGGCTGGACCATCGATTCGAGCAAGGCGCTCGGCGTGAAGGTCGTGAATCCGGGCGGCATATCGGCGTTCAAGTTCAATCAGCGTTCGCTGGATGTCGATGAAAAGCACGCGCATTACGGCATCACGCCGCGCGATGTGTTGAGCACGCTCACGCGCGCGCTCACCGAGCTGCGCGTGCCGCATCCGCTGCATGTTCACGCAAGCAATCTCGGCGTGCCGGGCAACATCGAATCGACGATCAGAACGATGGACACCGCCGATGGCCTGCCCATTCATCTGACGCATATCCAGTTCCATAGCTACGGCACGGAAGGCCCGCGCAAGTTTTCATCGGGCGCGCGCGCGATCGCCGATGCAGTGAATGCGCGGCCCAACGTGACGATCGATGTCGGCCAGATCATCTTCGGTCAGACCGTCACCGCATCCGGCGACACGATGATGCAGTTCAAGAACGCGCCGATGGCCCGACCGCGCAAATGGGTGCTCGGCGATATCGAATGCGATGCGGGCTGCGGCATCGTGCCGTTCAAGTACCGCGAACAGAGCTTCGTGAATGCGCTCCAATGGATCATCGGGCTCGAGATCTTTTTGCTCGTCGACGATCCGTGGCGGGTGTCGATGACCACCGATCATCCGAACGGCGCGCCGTTCACGAGCTATCCGCATCTGATCCGCTTGCTGATGGACAAGTCCTTTCGCGACGAACAACTCGACAAGCTGCACGCCGATGCGAAAACCGCGAGCGCGTTGAGCGAAATCACGCGCGAATTGTCGCTCTACGACATTGCGATCATCACGCGCGCCGGTCCCGCGAAACTGCTCGGCCTCACGGATCGCGGGCATCTCGGCGCAGGCGCGGCGGCGGACATTGCCGTGTATCGCGACGATGACGATCGCGAGCGCATGTTCACATCGCCTGCTTACGTGTTCAAGGACGGCGAGCTGATCGCGCGCGACGGCACGCTGCTCGCGACGCCCACCGGCGGCATCCATTACGTGCGCCCCGACTACGACCGCGCGATCGAAAAGCGCGTGCGCGAATTCACGCAGGCAAACCTCGCGACGCGCTTCGAGAACATCGCGATCGGCGACGATGAAATCTGCGCATGCTGCAACGGCGGGCGGCTGTTGCCCGTCGCATGCTTCGCTTCGAACGGGAGTTGACGCATGCGTATCAACGACACGCAGATCGACGACACCTTCGCCGAAGCCTTCCCGATGAAAGCGACGCGCCTCGTCATCACCGCGCATTCGTCGACGTGGGCCCGTCACGCGGCCAATTCGCTGACAGGCTTCGCGACGTCCGTCATCGATTGCGGCTGCGAGGCCGGCATCGAACGCGATCTGTCCGGCGATGAAACGCCCGATGGCAGGCCCGGAATCGCGGTGCTGATCTTCGCGATATCGTCGAAGGAGCTCGCCAAGCAGATCGCGCGGCGCGTCGGCCAATGCGTGCTGACGTGCCCGACGACCGCCGTCTATGGCGGCATCGATCCCGCCAACACACGCGCGCCGCTCTCCGACAACGCGCCGCTCGGCGCGGGCCTGCGCTTCTTCGGCGACGGCTATCAAATATCGAAAGTGCTCGACGGCACACGCTATTGGCGCGTGCCCGTGATGGACGGCGAGTTCGTCTGCGAGGAATTCACCGCGACGGTGAAAGCGGTCGGCGGCGGCAATCTGCTGTTTCTCGCGCGCGACATCGACAGCGCGCTCAATGCGGCCGAATCCGCCGTCGCCGCGATGCATCGGCTGCCGAACGTCATCACGCCGTTTCCGGGCGGCGTCGTGCGCTCGGGATCGAAGATCGGATCGAAGTATGCGGGCGCGACGGCGTCCACGAACGATGCGTTCTGCCCGACGCTCGTCGGCTTGTCGAAGAAGAGCGAGCTGACGCCGGACATCGCGTGCGTGCTCGAAATCGTCATCGACGGCTTGACCGATGCCGATGTCGGCGCGGCGATGACCGCGGGTATCGCGGCGGCGACGAAGATCGGGCGCGCCGGCGGCGTGCTGCGCATTTCGGCGGGCAACTACGGCGGCAAGCTCGGGCCGTACCATTTCAAGCTGCATGAACTGTCGATGGATATCGACGGGAGCCGCGCATGAACGCCATCACGTTGCGCGTAAAAAATGCGCCGGGCTTTCGCGTCGACGGGTCGAAATTACTGCCCGCGACGCTCGCGGAGATATCGGCGACAGAACTGCCGCGCATCACGCTGCAAGGCGCGGGCGAAACGTGCGCGCTCGGCGATCTTTTCGACATCGCGCAGGAACCAAGCGATGCGCCCGCACTCACGATAGAAGGCGATGCGCCGTGGCTCGATCGCATCGGCGCGAACATGACCGAAGGCACGCTCGCGGTGCACGGCGCTGCAGGCGATTACGCGGGCATGAAGATGTCCGGCGGCGAGTTGAACATACGAGGCGATGCGGGCGCATTCGCCGCGTGCGAGATGCAAGGCGGACGACTGTCGATTCACGGCAACGCCGGCGAGTTCGCCGCAAGTGCGCTGCCCGGCGACATGGAAGGCATGACAGGCGGCACGCTCGCGATTCACGGCAGCGCAGGCGCGCGCCTCGCGGATCGCATGCGGCGCGGCACCGTGCTGGTCGCGGGCGATGCGGGCGATTTCGCCGCGTCGCGGCTCGTCGCGGGCTCGGTCTGCATCGGCGGGAAAGTGGGCGCACACTTGGGCTACGGCATGCGGCGCGGCACGGTGTTGCTGGCGAACGCGCCATCCCGCATTCCGCCGACGTTCACCGAAGGCGGGCGCGGCTTCGACGTCTTCTGGCTGCTGTTCACGCGCATGCTCGCGCGCGAGATCGCACCCTTTTCACAGTTCGCTGGCAAGATATTGCCGCGACGCTACGCGGGCGATCTCGCCGTCGATGGACGGGGGGAATTGCTGATCGCCAATTCGTAGGAAGGAGATGAACAATGGACCGTTGGCACTTCCGGGGAGACACGCCATGAGCACCGCGCGGACATCAGCAACGTCGCGCGACGGCCGTATCGATGTCGCAAGCGAGCGTTACGCAGGCCCGATGATCGCGTTGCACTGGATAATTGCGATCGCAATCATCGCGATGCTGTGCATCGGCTTCTATATGGTCGGCCTGCCGCGCGGGTTGCCGTTCAAGTCGGACCTCATCAACTTCCACAAGTCGCTCGGAATCACCGTTTTCCTGCTGGTGCTGCTCCGCATCCTGGCACGTCTGGCTTATCGCCGGCCGCCTTTGCCGCCGATGCGAACGTGGCAACGCGCCGCCGCGAGCATTACGCAGGCTCTTTTATACGTTGGCATGGTGGCGATGCCGCTCACCGGTTATCTCGGCTCGTCGTTCAACAAGTTCGGCACGAAGTTCTGGGGCATCGCGCTGCCGCAATGGGGCTGGGACGACAAATCCATGCGGCAGATCTTCTTCGGCATTCACGAGTATCTGGCGTGGATCATGGCCGCGCTCGTCATCGTGCATTTTCTCGGCGCGATGAAGCATCAGTTGATCGATCGCGACGGTCTCTTGCGGAGGATGCTGCCTTGAAGATTCGCGTGCTCGGTTCGTCGGCGGGTGGCGGCTTTCCGCAATGGAACTGCAACTGCCGCAATTGCGATGGCGTGCGGCGCGGCTCCATTCTGGCGCGTGCGCGCACTCAGTCGTCCATTGCTGTTACCGATAACGGCGAGGACTGGCTGGTCGTCAACGCATCGCCGGACATTCTTGCGCAGATCGCCGCAAACCCGGAATTGCAGCCCGCGCGCCGCGTGCGCGACACCGGCATCGCTGCCGTCATCACGATGGATGCGCAGATCGATCATGTCACCGGTCTGCTGATGCTGCGCGAGCGCGGCACGCCCTTGCCGCTCTATACGACGGACGCCGTGTGGCAGGACCTCTCGACGGGCTTTCCCATCACGTCGATTCTTTCGCATTACTGTGGCGTCGAGCACAGGCGCATCGCGCTCGATGGCGCATCGTTGTCCGTGCCTGAGCTGCCGCGCGTGGGCATCGACGCATTGCCTCTGTCGAGCAAGGCGCCGCCGTATTCGCCGCATCGCGATGCGCCGGAAACAGGCGACAACATTGGCCTTATCTTCACGAATCGCGCTTCGGGCAAGCGCGCATTCTATGCGCCGGGGCTCGGCGCGCTGGAGCCGCATGTGCTCGATGCGATGCGCGAAGCAGACTTGCTGCTCGTCGATGGCACCGTCTGGACCGACGATGAAATGATTCGCCTCGGCCTCACGAAGAAGACCGGCAAGGATATGGGCCATCTCGCGCAAACCGGCGCGGGCGGCATGATCGACGTGCTCGATTCGATCGATCGCGCGGGCGTGCGCAAGGTGCTGATCCACATCAACAACACGAACCCGATCCTCATCGAGGATGGACCTGAAAGGCGCATGTTGTCGGAGCACGGCATCGAGGTCGCGCACGACGGCATGACTTTCGAGCTGTGACATTCGCACTGGAGACCGTTAGATGTTCGACCCGATGCTCAACCCGACCACAGGCCCGATCTTCACGAAAGTGACAGACGAAGGCCCCGCGTGGACGCGCGACGAATTCGAAGCGCAGTTGCGCGCGAAGGGCACGGCGTATCACATTCATCATCCGTTCAACGTGAGGATGAACAGCGGCGGCTGCTCGAAGGAACAGATACGCGGCTGGGTCGCGAACCGCTTCTACTATCAGATCAACATTCCGCTGAAGGATGCGGCGGTGATGTCGAATTGCCCCGATCGCGACACGCGCCGCCGCTGGGTGCTGCGCATTCTCGATCACGATGGCTACGACGATCAGCCCGGCGGCATCGAGGCATGGGCGCGTCTTGGCGATGCGGTCGGCCTCTCGCGCGACGATCTATGGTCGCTCAAGCTGGTGACGCCGGGCGTGCGCTTCGCCGTCGATGCCTACGTGAACTTCGCACGGCGTGCGCCGTGGCAGGAGTCGGTGTGTTCATCGCTTACGGAGATGTTCGCGCCGCAGATTCACAAGGACCGGCTCGCGACATGGCCCGAGCATTACAAGTGGATCGAGCCCGAAGGGCTTTCGTATTTCCGCTCGCGCGTGTCGCTTGCGCAGCGCGATGTCGAGCACGGTCTCGAAGTGACGCTCGCGCATTTCACGACGCGTCAGGAACAGCAACGCGCGCTCGATATCCTGCAGTTCAAGCTCGATATTCTCTGGACCATGCTCGATTCCATCGAAAAGGCTTTTCCGCAATGAGCGATACGAACCCGACTCAACGCAAGCAGGAAGCCGTCGAAGCGCCGGACGATTGGTTGCATCCGAAACTAAAACGCCTCTTCCGGCTGCAATGGGAACCTGCGCAGAACGCGCATGTGCTGCTTTATCCGGAAGGCATGGTGAAGCTCAATCAGAGCGCATCGGAGATTCTTCTGCGATGCGACGGCACGCGCGATATCCCCGCGCTCGTCGCCGATCTGGAGCAGGCGTTCAATGCGACCGGCCTCGGCGACGACGTGCGCGCGTTCATCGCCGGCGCGCGTGCGCGAGGCTGGCTGGAGTAGCGTCATGACCGACTTGTCCGAACCGATTGCGAAGCCCGAGCACGAAGACGCAACCGTCGCGCCGCCGCTCTGGCTGCTTGCCGAGCTCACGTATCGCTGTCCGCTGCATTGCGTGTTCTGCTACAACCCGGTGAATTACGCCGATCACACGCGCGAGCTGGACACCGATCAATGGATCGACGTATTGCGTCAGGCACGCGCGCTGGGCGCCGCGCAACTCGGCTTCTCCGGCGGCGAGCCGCTCTTGCGCGACGATCTCGAAACGCTCGTCGGCGAAGCGTGCAAGCTCGGCTTTTATACGAACCTCATCACATCGGGCATCGGTCTGACGGAGAAGCGCATCAGTGCGTTGCAGGACGCCGGGCTCGATCACATACAGCTTTCGTTTCAGGACTCGTCGCAGGAATTGAACGACTTCCTTTCCAGCACGAAGACCTTCGACTACAAGAAGCGCGTCGCGAATCTCATCAAGGCGCATGGCTTTCCGATGGTGCTCAATTGCGTGCTTCACCGCTATAACCTGCCGCATATCGGACGCATCATCGACATGGCGCTCGCGATGGGCGCGGAGTATCTCGAACTCGCGAACACGCAGTATTACGGCTGGGCGCACAAGAATCGCGCGCAACTCATGCCGACCAAAGAGCAGCTCGACGAAGCCGAAGCGGTGGTCGAACGCTATCGCGGCGAGATCGGCGACCGGTGCAAGATCTTCTTCGTCGTGCCGGATTACTACGAGCGCAGACCGAAGCGCTGCATGAACGGCTGGGGCTCGGTGTTTCTCGGCATCGCGCCCGATGGCGCCGCGCTGCCGTGTCATACCGCGCGGTCATTGCCGGGCCTCACGTTTCCGAACGTCACCGATATGTCGATCAAGGACATCTGGTACGAGAGCGATGCGTTCAACCGGTTTCGCGGCTTCGGCTGGATGAAGGAGCCGTGCCGCAGTTGCGACGAGAAGGCCATCGACATGGGCGGCTGCCGCTGTCAGGCGTATCTGCTGACGCAGGACCCCGCGAATGCCGATCCGGTTTGCGACAAGTCCCCGCATCACGAGCGCGTGATCGAAGTCGTGCGCGCTGCATCGGCACGGCAGGAACCGCAAGAGCAACCCATCGTCTTTCGCAACGATGCGAACTCGAAGCGCATCGCGGCCGAGGCCTCCGGTAGTGGTTCAAAAGAAGGAGAAGACAAGCCATGACTGCCGATATCTCCGTGCTGCTGGTGGACGATCACGCCGTCGTGCGTGAAGGCTACAAGCGTCTGCTCGAACTGAGTCCCGATGTGAACGTCGCGGGCGAAGCGGCGGATGCAGCCGAGGCTTATCAGAAGTTTTGCGCGCTGCAGCCGGATGTCGTCGTGATGGATCTCGCGTTGCCGGGCGCAAGCGGCATCGAGGCGATGCGGCGCATGCTGGCGCGCGAGCCGCACGCGCATGTGCTCATTTTCAGCGTGCATGAAGAAGCGATCTTCGTGCGACGCGCGCTGGATGCGGGCGCGCGCGGTTATGTGACGAAGGCGAGCGCGCCCGATGTGCTCGTCAAAGCGGTGCGTTCGGTTGCGCGGCGCGTTTCGTATCTGAGTCCCGATGTGTCGCAAGCGCTTGCATTGCGCGCGAGCATTCAGGAAGGACGGCAGTTATCCGCGCGCGAATTCGAGGTGCTGAGATTGCTCGTGCAGGGTTATACGCTGCCGAGCATCGCGGAGAAGTTAGGCTTGAGCCAGAAGACGGTTGCGAATCATCAATCGGTGATCCGCCAAAAATTCGGCGCGGATAACGGCGTGCAGTTGGCACAGATCGCGAACCGCCTGGGGCTTCACTTCGCCGATTTCGCTTCGTCGGCGGTCGCTGGCAACGGCAGCCCCGCCTGAGCCGGCACGCGCGCGCAAAACAGAAAACCCGCGCCCGGCTCGCTCACGATCTGAAACTCGCCGCCGAGCGCTTCGACGCGCTCGCGCATGCCGATCAAACCGAGTCCCTTGCGCGGCTTCGCGAGATCGACGCCCGGGCCGTCATCGGCCATCGTCACGACAATTTCTTCCGGCGCGCGCGCCAGATAAATCTCCACGCGTGAAGTCCGTGCGAACTTCGATACGTTCGTCAGCCCTTCCTGCACGAGCCGATACAGCGTGATGTTGAGCGCATCGCTCAAATTGTCGAAATCGCCGTCGACAGCGAGCGTGAACGTCACATCGGGCAAGCGCTCGCGCCAGCCATCGACGCAATGTTCGAGCGCCGTCGGCAAGCCGAATTCATCGAGGCCGATGGGACGCAGCCTGCGAATCATCCCGCCGATCTCGCGATACACATGCGTCGCGCTTTGCATCAGCGCAAGCGACAGCCGATGAATCTCCGCCTCGCGCGTAGCCGACAAATCGCGGATACGCCCCGCATCGAGCGATATCGCGTTGAGGTATTGCCCGAGCTCGTCGTGCAACTCGCGCGCGAGATGACGCCGCTCGGTCTCCTGCGCGGCGAGCGCCTGATTCGCAAGGCGACGATTCTCCGCAAGCAGATGCTCGGCCTCTTCTTCGAGCGCGCGCCGTCTGCGCACTTCCGATTGCGCCTCGCGATAACGCCGCCACGCGAACCACGCGAAACCGATCGCGAGCACGACGAGCGTCGGCGGCAATTCATCGACTTGAAAGCGTTCGGCGCTGCGCGTCAGCCGATACGCGTACTCGCTGAAATCGAAACGCGCAAAGAGCGCGGCCGCGATCAGCGTCGCCGCGAGCACGCAAGCAAGGTCGCGCCACACCGGCGAGCGCGGCGCGCGGCGGTCGGCGTCTTTCGCGAAAGAGGGCAAGGATTCGGTCGGCATCGTGGAATGCATTCTACGCACGGCGTCATCGCGCCGTGCGGTGGGTGGAACGCAATTGGGAACGCTTCCCTGCGCGATCGGGAAAAGCTCCCGGTCCACGCGCGCTGTCTTATGCGACGCTTTCATCGAAAGAAACACGCTCGGCGCGTGAATCGAAATATAAAGAGGAGACGATGATGAAGAGCATGCCGCGCCTGCGCGCGCCCGCGCATCCGTTCAAACCCCGAGCGGGGCTGCGGCTCGTCTTCGGCGGCGCGTTCGCGAGCATCACTGTGGCCGCATGGGCGCAGACGCCGCCAGCCGATACGACGCCGACAACCGAACTGCCTTCGATCATCGTCGTCGGGACCACGCCGCTCGTCGGCGTCGGCACGCCGCTGGAGAAAGTGCCCGCGAACGTGCAAACGATCAAGGGCAGCGAGATCCAGGTGCAGCATTCGCCGACCGTCACGAACTATCTGGAGAAGAACGTCGCGAGCGTCGATACCAACGACGCGCAAGGCAATCCGTGGCAGACCGACATCAACTATCGCGGCTTCACTGCGTCGCCGCTGCTCGGCACGCCGCAGGGCTTGTCGGTGTTCATGGACGGCGTACGCATCAACGAGCCGTTCGGCGATGTCGTCAACTGGGATCTGATTCCGCAGGCCGCGATCCAGACGATGCAGATCATCCCCGGGTCGAATCCGACGTTCGGCCTGAACACGCTCGGCGGCGCGGTCGCGGTAACGACGAAGAACGGGCGCAGCAATCCGGGCGGCAACGTCGATGTCGGCTTCGGTTCGTTCGGACGCAAGTATGCGCAGATCGAGCAAGGCGGCGCGATCGGCGATCATCTCGACTATTACTTCACCGCGAACGTCACGAACGACAACGGCTGGGCCGATCACAACGCGAGCAAGCTGCGCCAGGCGTTCGGCAAGATCCGCTATACCGACGCCGACACGACGGTCTCCGTTTCGATGGGCGGCGCGGACAACACGCTGAACGGCTCGCAGACGATTCCGCGCTCGTTCATGGACAACTTCCGTCAGGCGTACACGTTTCCCGACACGAACGAGAATCAGGTCGGCTATCTGACGATCAACGCCGAGCACTACATCACGCCGAACGTGCAGTTGAGCGGCAACGCGTACTATCGCCACTATCGCAACAAGAACGTGAGTTCGAACGTCAACGACGATTTCGATCCGGACGGCGACGATGCCGACGAACTCACGCAAGCCTTCAACGACCAGTCGGTGATCGTGACGGACAGCTACGGCGCGAGCCTGCAACTCACCTTGCTCAACAGGCTCTTCGATCACGACAATCAATTGATCGTCGGCGCGGCGGGCGACTTCGCCAATTCGCATTTCACGCAGGCCGAGCAGCCGGCCGCATTCGAAGACAACCGCGCGACGATCGCCACGGGTCCGTTCGCACCGACGACCGACGCGAAGACGCACAACTCGAATCTCGGCATCTACTTCGAGAATACGTTCTCGTTCAACGAACAATGGTCGATGACGCTCGCCGGACGCTACAACTGGGCGAAGGCGACCATCGGCGACGAGAGCGGCGTGCAGCCGCTGCTCGACGGGAATCACACGTTCTCGCGCTTCAACCCGGCCGTGGGCTTCAACTGGAATCCGACGCCGAACTTCACCGCCTACGCGACGTACAACGAAGGCATGCGCTCCCCGACCGCAATCGAACTCGCGTGCGCGGACCCCGCCGCGCCGTGCTCGTTGCCCAATGACTTCATCGCGGACCCGGATCTTAAGCCGGTGATCTCGAAGACGTTCGAAGTCGGCGCGCGCGGGCGTCTCGGCAGTCATACGCAGTGGAGCGCCGCGGCCTACAGCACGACGCTCGACGACGACATCCAGTTCGTCAGCGCGCAAGGCGCGGGCAGCACGCTCGGCTATTTTCAGAACGTCGGCAAGACGCGACGGCAAGGTTTCGAGCTCGCGGGCCGCACGCAATGGGGACCGGTGGGCATCGCGGCGAGTTATAGCTATGTGAACGCGACGTATCGATCGACGTGGACGGAAAGCAGCGCGAGCAATTCGAGCGCGGACGCCGATGGCAACATCACCGTGCATTCGGGCGACCGCATTCCGGGCATTCCGGCGAATACGGTGAAGATGCGCATCGACTACAACCCGTTTGCGCACTGGAACATCGGCACGAATCTCACGTATCGCAGCAATATCTTCGCGCGTGGCGACGAAAACAATCAGGACGTCAACGGCAGCGTCGCGGGCTATTTCCTGATCGATCTCGACACGACCTACAACGTGACCAAACAGTTGCAGGTCTATGCGACCGTGAAGAACCTGCTCAACAAGCGCTATGCGAACTTCGCGATTCTCGGCGAGAACTTCTTCGACGGGCCGAATCACACGTTCAACAACGGCGCGACGGTGAACGAGCAGTTTCTCGGCGTCGGTGCGCCGCGTGGCGTGTGGGTGGGGATGCGGTATGCGTGGAAGTGATATGACGTGATAGCGCGGCTCAATCCTGATACGACTTCCACGGAATGCCGCGCGCGTTGATGCCTTCCCAAAGCGCAGCCTGACAGCGAAGCCTGTCTTCCTCGCTGCGCGGATGCGTCCTGTCCCTCGCGCGCATTCGTCGTGATCGACGTTGCAATATGCGCAATGCCACGGCGCACAAATGGAAGTGGCCGCGCAATGCGGCCATTTCACACTCGGCAACGCCTCCTTGCCGCTCAACGCCCGACGATCGACCCCGCGCTCGGCGGATAAGTGACGATGCCCCACGCCAGCGGCAGATCGCCGATCTGCTTGACTTCCTTGTAGTCCGATCCGTCGAGCACGTACACCGCGTTCGAACGTCCGCAGGCCAGCAGCAGCTTCGAGCCGTCGGGCGTGAAGCTGAAGTGCCAGCAACGCTGACCGACAGGCACATCCTTCCTATGCTCGTAGGTCGAGCCGTCGAACACTTGCAAGGTCTTGTCGCGCGATGCCGCGATCAGCAAGCGCTTGCCGGAAGGATCGAACGAAACGCCATACGGGCCCGTCTTCGTATCGACGGTCTTCACGGTCTTCAGGCTTTTGCCATCGAGCACGACGAACTTGTTCGCGTTCTCCAGCGTGACGACATACTGCTTGCCATCCGGCGACACCTTGATGCCGCGCGGACGCGAACCCTTGTCGAGGTTCACCGTGCGGACCGGCTTGCCCGTCCCGACGCGATACACCGACACCGTATCGTCGCCCTCGTTCGTCACGAGGATCAGCTTGCCGTCCGGCGAGAACTCGACGCCTTCGGTCTCGTGCCCGCTCTTGACCGTATGCGTGATCTTCATGGTCTTCAGATCGACGATGGCGATCTCGGCGGGCGGCGAATTCGCGTCGTCGTCGTCCTTCTCCGGCTGGCCCGGTTTCGGCGGGCCGCCGCTTTCACCCGGCTCGTACGTCACATACGCATAGCCGCCGAACACGCGCACGAACTCGGGATTCTTGCCGATCTTCGCGCGCCGCGTGACCTTGCCCGTCGACGTATCGATCTCCGAGAGATCGCTCGTCGCCTTGTTCGCCACGTAAAGACGCGTGCCTTCCTTGTTGAGCGACAGCCCGCGCGGGCCGTCCTTGCCGACATCCCAGGTCGTCGCGAGCGCGAGCGTGTCGAGATCGATCACGCCGACGCCGGCGTTTTCGGTCGTCACGTAGGCGGTCGGCGCGGCGGCATGGGCGACGTTCGCCGCCAATGCAAACGCAAGCGATGTCGCGATCGCCGACGCGCAGGCAATGCGCGCCGCCTTGAATCTGACTTGCATGGTCGTCTCCAGCGGTTTCGATACCGATTGTTCGAGTTCGTGAGCGCACGCGCGCGACACGGCACGGGGCGCGTGCCGGCAGCCTCAACTTAGCCCAATCGGCGCGGCCGAGGCAACGGCATCGGCCGGGAGAAATTCCCGAATTCCGCTGGACTTTTCGCGTGGCGCCAATCTAGCGCGTCGCGGATGGATCGCTTGCAAGGAGATCGACGAGCGCCTTCGCGCCGCGCTTCCACGACAGGTCGGTGTTGCCGCGTATGTCGACGGAGCGTTGAAAGAGCATCGCGCCGCTGTTCGCGTCTTCGACGCGCAGGTTCATGTTGAGGATGAGATTGCTGATCTTCTGCACCCAGCACACGCCGACGCGCGATGTACCGAGTTCCTTCGCCACACGCAGTTCGCAGCCGTTGCACGCGTTCATGTCCTGCGTGCTTTTCAGCGTCGCGATGAGATCGCTTGCCTTCGCATTGTCGGCGACGCGAAAGAGCGCGCGCTCGCGCAAGTCGTCGCGAAACGCGCCGCTCAGCATCGCGAGGCGCGCGCTCTGAATGCGGTCGATTTCGGCGTCGTTGTAGGCGGCGTTATCGTCGATGAGGGTGCAGTCGAGCATCGCGATCGATTGCGGCGCGCTCTGGGCAAGCGCGCTCGTCATGACGATGGCGAGCGCAAGCGCGAGCATCGCGCGGACAGTGTGTGTCATGTTGAAGGCCCCGGCGTTGTGCTTCCCGGCAAAAGCAGATCGCATGCCTGTCATCACGACGCCGCGCGCAACGCTTCATCGGCGATGGCGAGCCGCGACGCCATCATCTTCACGACGAAGCGATGCCACTCCTGCGCGGTCAATGGATCGTCCCGCTCGATCTTGCGCAGCGCCGCGAGCGTGAGACGGCGCAGGCGCGCCGGTTCGTCGGCGACGACATCCGCGCTGCGTGGCGCATGCGTGTACACGGCCATCTCGCCGATGATCGTGCCCGGACCGAACGAGCGCAGCCGCACCGAACGGCCATCGGCGAGCGGCAGCGACACGGTCACGCGCCCTTCTTCGACGATGTAAAGCGCATCGCCCGCATCGCCTCGACGAAAGAGCGCCTCGCCCGCGCCGATATCGCATACATCTAGGAACGCGGCCAGTCCCTGCAGCGCGCGCTCGCTGAAATGCGGCGCGAGCATCGCGCGGAAATCGCCGGCCGGCGCGCGCGGTTCGAGCGTGCGCGTCGTCGTGGCAAGCTGCTGCGCTTCGATCCATTCGAGGCCGGCGTCGAGCGTGTCGAACTCGTGGATGCCGAGCGAAAGCGCGCCCGTGCGCCCTAGCAGCGCGCGCGAGTTGCGCGGCAGAGCGGTCAGCACGAGATCCGCGCCGATCGCCGCGCACGCCTGACGCAGCTTCACGAATGCGAGCGACACGGACGCGTCCATGCCGTTGGTCCACGCGAAATCGAGCACGACATAGCGCACCGGACGCGGACCATGCGAGCGAATGCGCTCGCGGATGCGCTGCAACATCGAATTCGCCGAGCCGAAGAAAAGAAACCCTTGCAGGCAGACGCCGCAGATCTGATCGCCGCGATCGATCAGCAAGCGCGTTTCCTCGATGCTGCGCTCGACATTCGATGTGCGCGTGCGGCCGTCGAACTCCATGCGAACGCATCCCGCTCGACCATAGAGCAGCGCGAAGGTCACGCACGCCGCGACCACGCCCGCGACGACGCCCGCGATCACGCCATAGAACGCGATCACCGCGAGGATCAGCGGCACGAGCAGATACTCGTGCCACGTCAGCTTGCGATATGCGCCGACGAGCCAGTCCATCATCAGACGCAAGCCCATGTAGATCTGCATGCCGACGAGCACGGGCACCGGAAAGAGCGACACGAGATCGGGCGATGCGATCAGCAGGAAGAGGCACGCGAGCGCGGCGAACACGCCCGCCGCGCGGCTCGTCGCGCCGGCGCGCGCGTTGAGCATCGAGCGGTTATACGACTGATAGCCGACCATGCCGCCGAAAAGACCGCTCGCGATATTCGCGAGACCGGCCGCGCGCATCTCGCGATTGAGGTCGATGTCCTGGCCGGTGGCCGCGCCTATCGCCGTCGAATTCATGATGATCGTGATCGCCGACACCGACGTGACGATGAGCGTCTCGGGCAAGTGCGCGACAATCGCGTGCCAGTCGATCTCGCCGCGCGCGAGCGACGACGGCAGATGCAACTCGGGAATGTGCAGCGCATGCGCCGGCACATGCTGAAGCAGGAGGCCCATGTCGCGCGCATCGTCGGGCGAGATGCCGGCGACGCGCAACAGCACGTAGAAGAGCGCGATGCCGATAGCGAGCGTGATCGGCAATGCGGCCGCGTGACGCCAGGTGCGCGCGAGAATCGTCGCGAGTGCGCCGACGAAAAGCGCGGGCGCCCATGCAAGCCAGTGCAGTTGCGCGAGCTTAGGCAACGTGTGCCAATCGAGCGTGACGCCGGTCAGCACGCGAAACGCGCCCGCGATCAGAAGATAGCCGGTGCCCGCGAGAAACCCGCCCATCACCGGATAGGGAAGGAATTGCAGCGAACGGCTGCGTTTCGATGAACCGATCGCGAAGAGAATGAGGCCCGTCACGAGCGAGCACAGCGCGATGGCGACGAGCACCGTCAGCAGGATGACCGTGGGCGTGCCGCCGTTCGCGCGCACGCTGCTCGCGACGCCCGCCGCGACGCCGACGAGAAACGCCGTCGCGTTGCTGTCCGGCCCGCCTATGTTCATACGCATCGAGCTCGTCACCGCGATGACGAACGCAGTCACGATGCAGCTCACGAGCGCGGTGGGCACGCCAAGTTCGGCATAGCGCGCGAGATCGGCGCTGAAGATGAGCGTGCCGAGGCTCATCGCGTAGCACAGCATCATCAGCGTGGACACGGTGCCCGCGGTGATGTCGCCGACGAGCGCGGTCATGCGCGGCATCGCGCGGGCAAGGACAGTACGATGTGTCGTGGCTGGCTTCACCGCGCCTCCCGGATCGGGACAACGGCAGACGTATCCGCTTCAAGCAAGTGCGCCGGAAAGTATCCGCCGCGCGCGAAGACGCTGTCAATTTCCCGCGCCACACATACGCATTTCTTCTGACGCGAATGCGCTTCGCGGTGGCTTCATCGCGCCAACAGGAGTAACGTTGAATCGCGAGCGAACACTACACCAAGGAGGCGGTCATGCCTGACGATCCCGCTCAATGGCACGTTTTCGACTACGAAGGTTTCGAGATCCACGTGCAGCCGCAACTGAAGCCCACGCCCGAACATGCGCCGCCGAGCACGATGGAGCGCTACGTGTATGTCGGATATGTGTGCAGGCCCGGCGCGAACGCGAACACGCCGGGCGAAGCGGTGCACTTCCATGCCGACGGCGACGACGCCTACACGCGCGCGCAGGACGCCGTGGACGATGCGCGGCATATCGGCAAGAGCATCGTCGATGGCACGCATCCGGATCTTTCGGTGCTGCCGCTCGTGTCGCATCAGCATCATCCGGGATGACGAACGACAGCATGGAAGAATCAAGCGACGCGGCACGCGTCGAAAGCCTGAGCGCGATCACGCTCGCGACGAACGACATGCCGCGCGCCGTGCGCTTCTATGAGGCGCTCGGTTTTCGCATCGTCCACGGCGGCGCGAACGAGGCCTTTACTTCGTTCGCGCTCGGCAGTTCGTTTCTCAATCTGACCAGCGAGACGCACGACCCGATTCGTTTCTGGGGCCGCGTCATCATCCATGTGTCCGATGTGGACGCGTTCTATCGGAAAGCAGTGGCACACGGCCTCGAGCCGCAATTCGCGCCACGCGATGCGCCCTGGAACGAGCGCTATTTCCATCTCACCGATCCGGACGGCCACGAACTCAGCTTCGCGCGCCCGCTCTGATTCGCACGACTCAGGCACGACGTTCGCTTTGAAACCAGTGACGGGTAACGTACGAATCGGCCATTTCATATGACCGATCGCGCACATACCCTCGCATCGCGTTGCAAGACGATGAGTTCAATAGCGCTACGCATCTTTCATCAACGAGCACGGCGAAAGACGCGTTCAAGCTCGCTGTTGCTATTTCGCCAAAACGGGCACGGCTCAGGATTTGAAGCGTAGAGTTCAAGTGCTTTGTCAAGAATGTGATGCGTCGCGGCAGGGGTTTCACTGATAGGGCTTCAATCATCGGCGTGTTCGGCCGTTATCCCTAACATGAAAGCCGCGTGCTGGAGACTGAAATGAAATGCGCGAACGAGCAGTCCCTTCGTTATCAGGTAGAAAAATGGCTCGCGCCGGGCAGCATGCCGGTGCATGTGAGGCAGTTCAGCCGCACGCGTGCCGACAGGCGGCGCTATGTATGCGTCGAGGCGTTGCACGGCGCGGTGTCGCGAGCGCTGTTCTTCTTTCGCCACGATGACGGGCACTGGTGCGTGTATCCGCCCGCACCGAAGCAAAGCAACATGCGCGGCGAAAGACTCGCGGCCTGAGGCGGTTCAGAAACGCAGGTTGTTGAGGAACTGGAACCACATCGCGCCGAGCGGATTCGACGCGTCGGCAGCCGCCGGTTCCTTCTCTTCTTTCTTCGCCGCGACCGGTTCTTCTTCGCGCTCTTTCTCTTTCGATTCTTCCCTCTCCTGACGCGATTCGTGCAGCGCGATCGCGCTATCCGCGATCTGACGCGCGGTCGACTCGTCGCATTGCGCGCCGAGCAGCACGCCGAACACGACGTCACGATTATGGCCTTTCGATGCAAAGCGCATCGCGAGCGATACGCGCTGCGCATAGAGCGCCTCGCGGGCTTCACGCTCCTTCGTTTCGCGCGCTTCGCGTTCGGCTTCTTCCTGCCGCACGCGCTCTTCCCAGCGGCGCATCTCTTCCGTGTAGATGCGGTCGTAGACCTCGCGTTGCGCGGGGTCGGAGAGAATCGCGTAGGCTTCCTTGATCTCGAGGAACTTCGCGCGGGCGACGTCTTCGTTGCCCACGTTGCGATCCGGGTGGCAACGCATCGCGGCCTTGCGATACGCGCGTTTGATTTCTTCTTCGGTGGCGTGCTCGTCCACGCCGAGCGTTTCGTATAACGTTGCCATCTTGCGTTCGGTGGGTGCGGGTCGTCGAGCATCCTAGCACGCGAAAAACGGGGTCTTTTCGCGCGATGCGGCATTGCAACACGAACGGCTAGCGACCCGTGATCGCGCGTGCGGCCATGGCGCCTAACGAATCGAAGATGGCGCGCGCGGGCTTCAGATAGCGTGCGATATGCAGCCGTATGTTCACCACGCCCGCCACGAAAATAAGAAGCGTGATGAGCAGATAGTCGCGCCGCTCCGGTAGGAGGTGATAACGCGTATGCAGCAGCACGAACACGATCCACACGAACGCCGGCGCATGCAGCGTCCAATGACGCTGCGCGAAATGCCACGCGATGCGGCGCACATCGCGTCGTGAAGCGCGATCGAGGCCTGCGAGTTCGGGGCGTCGGCGGAAAGAGAAAGGCATGAGGTTCAACGCACGCTTTGCGTGCGCCATCATCGCGTCATAAAGCCTTGCGAGAATCGCGCGTCATTTCGCTCCAAGCATACCCGCCCGACCCTTTCCTTACGATGGCGCTTTCACTCGACGACATCCGTCATCTCTTCGATGAACACGGTTCAATCGCCTATAGCGGCGAGCCGGTCACGCAATTGCAGCACGCGTTGCAAAGCGCGACGCTCGCCGAGCAGGCGGGCGCGAGCCGCGAGCTGATCGTCGCGGCCTTGCTGCACGATCTCGGGCACCTGCTGAATCCGCAAGGCGAGACACCGAGCGAACGCGGCATCGACGATCTGCATCAGTACTTCGCGCTGCCGTTTCTGCGTCCGCTGTTTTCCGACGCCGTGCTCGAACCGATTCGCCTGCACGTCGATGCAAAACGCTGCCTTTGTGCGATCGATGCGTCGTATCACGCGCGGCTGTCGGCGGATTCGGTGCGCAGCCTCCAATTGCAAGGCGGCATATTCGACGATGAAACCGTGCAAGCCTTTCTCGCGAAGCCCTACGCGCGCGATGCCATCGCGCTGCGCCGATGGGACGATGAAGCGAAGGACGCGCGGCGCGTCACGCCCGCGCTGCCGCATTTCATGGAAATCGTGGCGAGCGTCGCGCTGAGTTAGGCGTCGCTGCATCGAAGCACGCACGTTCGCGTATCGCGCTAGACTGTGCGCCATGCGTCCATTCCCATTCGAAAGCGCCTTGCAACAAGCCTTCAGCGCGCATACGAGCGCCGCATCGTGAAAGGCGGCAACTTCCGCATCACCGCCGCCGTCGTCGCTTCGGCGCTCTTCATGCAAAACATGGACGGCACGATCGTCGCGACCGCCATCCCGGCGATGGCCCGCGATCTGAACGTCGACGCCGTTCATCTGTCCAGCGCGATCACCGCCTATCTCGTTGCGCTGACCGTCTTCATTCCCGCGAGCGGCTGGGTCGCCGACCGTTTCGGCGCGCGCCGCGTGTTCATGTGGGCGATCGCGACCTTCACGCTCGCGTCCGTCGCGTGCGCCGCGGCGATGAACCTGCCGCAACTGCTCGCCGCGCGCGTTGTGCAAGGCCTCGGCGGCGCGATGATGGTGCCTGTCGGCCGTCTGATCCTGTTTCGCGGCGTCAAACGCGAGGAACTGCTGCAAGCGACGACATGGCTCACGATGCCCGCGCTCGTCGGTCCGTTGCTCGGCCCGCCGCTCGGCGGCTTTCTCACCGACGCGCTCTCGTGGCGCAGCATCTTCTGGGTCAACGTGCCGGTCGGCGTCGCCGGTCTCTTTCTCACCTGGAAGTTATTGCCGCCTTCGCCGCCCGAAGAACGCACGCCGCCCGATCTGCGCGGCATGCTGATGTCGGGCGCGTCGCTGAGTCTATTCATGATCGGCATCGAGAGCGCGGGGCGCGGCGTGCTGCCGGCCGGCGTGCCGTGGATTTGCGTCGCCGTCGGCCTGCTGCTCTTTCGCGCGACCGTGCTGCATTGCCGGCGCGTGCCGAATCCGGCCATCGACTTTTCGTTGCTTTCGATCCCCACGTTCCACGCCGCGACGGTCGCGGGCAGCCTGTTTCGCGCCGGCGCGGGCGCGCTGCCCTTTCTCGTGCCGCTGACGCTACAGACGGGCTTCGGCTACAGCGCGACGGCGAGCGGCCTCGTCACGTTCGCGAGCGCGCTCGGCTCGTTCTGCATGCGCCCGATGACGGCGCTCGCGCTGCGGCGCTTCTCCGTGCGGACGGTTTTATGCGCGGGCAGCGTCGTGTTCGCGGCCGTGCTGCTCGTCTGCTCGACGATGTCGCAGGCCTGGCCCGCCGCCGCGATCTTCCTGCTCCTGCTGCTCGGCGGACTCGGCCGGTCGCTGAGTTTCGCGACGATGGGCGCGCTCGCCTTCGCCGATGTGCCCAAGCCGCGCCTCGCCGCCGCGACCTCGTTCCAGGGCACCGCGCAACAGTTGATGAAGGCGGTCGGCGTGACGGTCGCCGCCGGCACGATTCAGGCGACGATGCTCGTTTCCGGCAGCGCGCATACCGAGCGCTGGCAACTGGCGTGCGGTTTCATCGTGACGGCGCTGGTCGTCCTGGCCTCGCTCCCGATGTTCGCGCGTCTCTCGGACGATGCGGGCGAGGGCATATCGGCGCCGGCTTCCAAGCGTGCCGAACGCACGTAATTCCTTCCGATCCGCGAAACAAAACATCAGATTTAAGACAAGTACATGATCCACAAGGCTTTTTTATGTGGCTATAATGCGATTCCGCTTTGATCTGTCCATCCGATGCGTCGTGTACTTGTCATCTTTGCCGCCCTTGCCCTCTCGCTGAACGGCGCGCCTGCCGCCCACGCACAGGACAATCCGCTCGCCGCCAGCAATCCGGTCGCGCAGTCCGCCGTCGCGCAAGACCCGAAGGCCGAGCAGGCAAGTCACAAGATTTCGGAAATGCTCACGCGCAAATTCGGCGTGGCGCGCCAAAAGGCGGAAACCATCGCTACGGCGGTCATGTCGTCCGCGTCGAAATATTCGCTGCCTCCGGCGCTTTTGCTCGCCATCATCTCGATCGAATCGCGCTTCAAGGAAACCGCCCGAGGGCCGAACAATGCAACGGGCCTCATGCAAGTGGTGCCGTCGGCGCACAAGAAACTGGTGCGCAACGTCGATCTGACGGATCCGGAAGACAACATCGAGACGGGCTCTGCCATCCTGCACGGGTATGTGAAGTCCGCTCAGGGCGATGTCGATGCCGCGCTGAAAAGCTACGGCGGTTCGCGCGCCTACGCCGAGAAGGTCAGCGTGCGCGCAAAGGCGTTCGAACCGGCCGCATCCGTCGATGCGGCGTCGGCGACCCCTCAATAAGCTTTAATCTCGCGCGCCGCCGCCGGGCGGATGCCGCAACACGTCCCGATGACGTCGCGGCGATCGCACCCGACTGCGCGCCGGCCTCGCTTCAATAAGCCTTTTTGGTGCCACTGCCGTCGGACTTCATGCCGCCCGAATTCATGTTGCCGTTGTTCGGCGCACTGCGTTGCACCGTGCCCTGATCCTGGCTCATGCCGTTGGTCGCGTCGTTGCCCATGCCGCTCTTCGCGCCGGTGCCGGTCGTGCCATCCGCCGAGCCGCCCATTCCCGTTCCGCCCATACCGACGCCGCCGCCCTTGCCGCCCGCAGCCGAACCGGCGCCGGCCGAACCGTTGCCGCCTGCGCCCATCGAACCGCCGCCGCCCGCTTGCGCATAGACGCCGCCCGACAAGCCGAGTACCAGCGCGGAAATCACCAACTTCTTCGTAGTCGCGTTCATTGCAAGTCTCCCGAGTTTGCGTATCGGTCGTCGCGTATGTCGTGCAACGACCGTGTCCGCATTAGCGCAAGGGACGTGCCGCGAGTCTCATCGCGTCAGACGATCAGTGGATCAGTAGCCGCACGGCACGTACGCATTGCGATAGTTGTCGTAGCAGTAGCCAGGCGGCTGCGTCGGCTGCGCATAAACAGGCTGTGCGTAGGCGGGCTCCGCATACGCGGGTTGCTGATAGACGGGTTGCGCGTAAGCCGGTTGAGCATTGGCGACCGATGTGACCAGCGCACCGAGCACCGCACCGCCGATCAGCGCGCCGACGATCGCACCGCCATCGCCGCCGTGGCCGCGGCCACCGCCGTGTCCGTGCGCCGAGGCTTGGCCCGCCATCGTCAGACTACCGATCATCAACAAGACAAGTGCTGTGCGTTTCATGAGCTTCTCCATTTCCCGTTTAGCCGGGTTCGTGGAAGTCATCTTAAGCAGACAGCTAAGAAATAACTGCATTACTTGGTAACCGCGCATTTCAACGATTACAAATAGGCTGATTCGTTCGGATTCCCAATCGTTAAAACCACAGTTACAAATGGAAGCGAATTCGCTACGACGTAACAGCTTTTTCAGCCGGTTCGGTAATGCAGATGCTCGCGCCCAAGCAATCCCGCCGCTTTTACCGCATGCCGTTTCATTTGCTCGCCACTGGTTACTGTTTGTCACCAGAAGAACGTCAACTGGATCGAAGCACGCGGCGTTTTCATCGTCAGCGCGGCGCACTGCGCGCCACGCGTCCTCGAATAAAAGATCAAGGGAGTTTCAAACCATGAAGAAGATCGTCGCTGCTCTCGCATCCGCCATGCTGGTCTCCACCGTATTCGCGCAAACCGCCGCCACCGACGCCGGCAAAGCGCAACTGAAGGCGAACAACGAAAAGGCCGAGGCGCAGGCGAGCGCCAACAAGAAGAAGGCCGAAGCACAGCACGACGCCGCCAAGGCGCAGGCATCGGCGAACGAGGACAAGGCATCGGCGCAAGCCGACGCCAACAAGGAAGCCGCGAAGGTAGCGCAGGCGACCACGCCGGAACAGGCTTCCGACGCTCGCGGTGATGCCGCCAAGGCACAGGCGAAAGCCGACAAGAAAAAGCACGCTGCGCAAAGCAAGGCCGACAAGAAAAAGCAGGACGCAGCGAAGGATGCCAACGTGGCACAAGCGAAGGCCGACAAGGAAAAAGTCGAAGCACAAAACGACGCGAACAAGTCGGCCGCCGATGCGAAGGTCGACGCGGCGAAGAAGTAAGGGAGGCGAGCGTCCCTCGCATTGCGCATCGGGCATTGCATATCAACAAACCGGTGCGTTCGATTCAGGCGAGCCTTCGGGCTCGCCTTTTTACTTGCCTATGTTCTCGGATCAGCGCGGCACGCGTTTCCATGGCGTCGTGTTCGGGCTCGGCCTCATGCGCGATCCGCACGACGCCCCCATCGAAACGCACGGGGCGCGCTGATCAATCCACGCGCTCGATTTCATCCGCGACGGTTTCATGCTCGACGCTCGCGTGATGCTCGCTCATCGGCATCGGCGATACCTTTTTGCGCGAGCGCATCAGAAGACGCGCGCTATGCACGCCCGTCAGCACGACAGCGATCCAGATCGGCACATAAGTCCCGAGCTGGTGCGCTGAAAACGGCTCGCCGAGCAGCAGCACCGCCACGCCGACGAGCAGCACCGGTTCCACATAGCCAAGAATGCCGAATAGCGCGAGCGGCAGATGACGGCTCGCGCGCAGATACGACGCGAGCGCGATCGTGCTCAATGCGCCGAGTCCGGGAAGCAGCACGAGCCACAGATGCGGCGCGCCCGCGACCTCCGTGAACGCGCCGCGCGCGAACAGCATGAGCGCGGCGACGGGCGACATCAGCATGATCTCCACCGCGAACGACACGAGCGGGTCCGCGTTGAGCCGTCGACGCAACATGAAGTACGGCGGATAACCGAGCATCACGACGAGCGTCGGCCATGCGAACGCATGCGTGGCGATGAGCTCATGCGCAACGCCGACGGCCGCCGCCGCGACGCCTGCCCACTGGAATCCATCGAGCCGCTCGCCGTAGTGAAAGCGTCCGAGCAGCACCATCGCGAGGGGAAGCAGGAAATAGCCGAGCGATACTTCGAGCGCGCGCCCGTGCAGCGGCGCCCAGAGAAAGATCCACAATTGCAGGCCGAGCAGCGCGGCCGTGATCGCGAACATCAGCAGCAGTCGCGGCGTTTTGGCGAGCCTCGCGACGAGCGCGCATAATTGCGGCCAGCGCTTTCTCACCGCGACCAGCGCGAGCGCGCCCGGCAATGTCCACACGATACGCCACGCGAAGATGTCGAGGCCGTCGAGCGGCGCGAGCCATTTCGTGTAGCCCGACATGAGCGCGAAGAGCGCGGAAGCCGCGACGGACAGCGCGATGCCGCGCGCGAGGTCATGCTGATTCATCGGGAAGTCGCTGCGCGTTGAAGGTGAATGCAAGCCGGACACAACGTGAACTGCGCATTCTAAACGCCGCGAGCGCTTTGTTTTCGGAACGCGCTTCAAAGAAAACTGCCGCGCGCGCCCGCTTTTTGCTTCCTTCATGCTTCGCATTCGGCATGAACTCTGCCGCGTGAACATTGTCTCTTGCGGTTGTCTTTTGCCGGTCATGTTGATCGGCGACCCTTGTCGGTCCGGCGCGTTCAGCCGGCCTGTCCCTCAGTCCGAGCGGCACACCGCGCGATCATCCGCCGCTCACGTCGAAGCATCCGCTGCAACAACGCGCCGTGCCATCGTTTCCCGGTGGCACGCGAAGAAAACGCCGCATCGATGGAGACGTCATGACTCAAGCTGCCCTTTCCCCCCGCTTCAACAATGCCTTCGCAGAGGCTGTGCACACAGGACTCAGCAAGCGTCCGCAGAAAGAACTGCCGTCGATGTATCTGTATGACGAAGTGGGTTCGGCCCTCTTCGAAGTGATCACCGCGCTGCCCGAGTACGGCGTGACGCGCGCCGAAGAGCGCGTGCTGAAGGACCACGCGACGGATATCGTCGCGGCGATGCCCGGCGACATTCAGGTCGCGGAACTCGGCAGCGGCAGCGGCCGCAAGACGCGCCGCATCCTGGAAGCGCTGTGTAAGAAGCAGCCGACCGCCTATCATCCGATTGAAATTTCGCGCACCGCATTGCAGTTGTGCCGGCGCGAACTGAGCGATATCGAGCGCGTGTCGATTGTCGGACATGAACGCGACTACCTCGCCGGACTCTCCGAAGTCAGCGCCAAGCGCAAGGACGGCGAAAGACTGCTCGTGCTGTTTCTCGGCAGCACCATCGGCAATTTCGCGCGGCTTGCGGCGACGAAGTTCCTGTGCTCGATTCGCGGCATGCTGCAGCCTGGCGACGCGCTTCTGCTCGGCACCGATCTCATCAAGCCGCTGCCGGTGTTGATCGCCGCGTACGACGATCCGATCGGCGTGACGGCCGCGTTCAACCTGAACATGCTCGCGCGCATCAATCGCGAACTGGGCGGCGACTTTCCGATCGACGCCTTCGAGCACGTCGCGCGCTTCAATCCGGATGCGCGCAGCGTCGAGATGCATTTGCGTGCGAAGCGCGCGCTTTCCGTACGCGTGCGCGGCGCGGATCTGCGCGTGGACTTCCGCGAAGGCGAAACGATCTGGACGGAAAGCAGCCACAAATATGCGGCCGATGAAGTCGCGCCCATCGCCGCCGATGCGGGCTTCGAATGCACGCATCAGTGGCGCGACGAGGAATGGCAGTTCGCGGAGAGCCTGCTGGTCGCGCGTTAGTGCTGCTCGAAGCGCTCGTAGCGTTTCTCGATGTGGCGCTCCTCGCTGTGAAACTCGGTGACGCGGGCATGCGGCGGCCCGCGTCGCAGCCATTCGAGCATCAGATCGACCTGATTGGCCGCGCCCTGCACGACCGCTTCGACGGAGCCGTCATCAAGATTGGCGACCCAGCCGCGCACGCCCAGCGCGTGCGCCTTGCGCACCGTGTGATGCCTGAAACCGACGCCCTGCACGACGCCGCGCACACGCACGTAATAGGTTTCGATTCTCGTATCCAGATCCGGGCCCGGCATCGCGCTCACTCCTTTCCAGTGTTCATAGGCGCATTGTAGACACGCGCTTCAACTCAGGCGAAAGGGCTGCGCCATGTCGGCGTGTTCGCCCGAGCGCGGATGCGGCACGCGCGGCAGCCTCACTTCGAACACCGTGCCCGTTTCGGACGTCGAGCGCACGGATACGTCGCCGCCATGCATCTGCGCGATTTCACGCGTGATGTAAAGCCCCAGCCCGAGGCCGCTCGACTCGTTCTGACGCCGGCCCGATCGATACGGCGCGAAGATCGTCGGCAGAACGTCCGCGGGAATCTCGCCGGCGTTTTGCACCGCGATGGTGATGTCCTCGGCGTTGCCGTCGAGGCGCACTTGAATCGCCGAGCCTTCGTGGCCGTGCTGCAGCGCGTTGCCGATGAGATTCGAGAACACCTGCGACAGCAGATCGCCGTCGCCCTGCAACAGCGTGTCGCCCTGACGCAGCACGAAGATGCGCCCCTTGCCGACGCGCGCCTCGTATTCATCGACGATATTCTTCGCGAGCGTCATCAACTCGACGGCGCGCGGCTGCAGCGTCACGCGCCCGCCACGCAGACGCGCAAGGTTCAGCAACTGATCGACCATCCGCACCATGCGCATGCCGCTCGACTTGATGCGCGTGCCGATGTTCGCCACGTTCTCGTCCTGCACGAAACGCGCGAGATATTCCGCCGACGCGATGACCGCGGAAAGCGGCGTGCGCAGATCGTGACCGAGCACGGCCATCAGCATTTCGTTCGCATCGAGCAGTTGCTGCACGGTCGCGAGCTGCGTCGCGAGTTGCTGCTTCTGACGCTCCATCTGAATGAAGACATCGACCTTCGAATTGAGGATGCGCGAATCGAAGGGCTTGTAGAGAAAATCCACCGCGCCCGCTTCATAGCCGCGAAACGTGCGGCTCGCGTCCTGCGCCGTCGCCGTGAGAAAGATGATCGGCACGTGCGCGGTGCGCGGGCTGCCGCGCATCAGTTCGGCGAGCTCGAAGCCGTCCATGCCCGGCATGTTGACGTCGAGGATCGCGAGCGCGACTTCGTGCTTGAGCAGCAGCTCCAGCGCGGCGGGGCCCGACTCGGCCTTCAGCACCGACAGATCCGGCCGCGCGAGCGACGCTTCGAGCGCGGTGATGTTGTTGCGAATGTCATCGACGATCAGCACGTGGATGGGTTGCGTCATCTGGTGACTCCTTGCCTTCTTTTCATGGCTGCCGGCCGATGCATTGCGACAGCCGCAACGCCATTTCATCGAGCGTCAGTACTTCGTTCACCGCGTCCTCAGCGATCGCCGCGAGCGGCATGGCCGGGGCCGAGGCCGTCTCCGGGTTCTGCGCCCAGCACGCGCCGCCCGCCTCGCGGATCGCGCGCGCGCCGCGGGCGCCGTCGTCGTTCGCGCCGGAGAGCACGATGCCGAGCAGACGTTCGCCATACGCATGCGCCGCCGATTCGAACAGCACGTCCACCGATGGCCGCGAGAAGCGCACCGGCGGATCGACCGACAGCGCGATCGCCGGCGCCGCGCCGCCTTCCGCCTCGACGAGCATGTGATATCCGGGCGGCGCGAAATACACGGTGCCGGGCGCGATCTCGTCCTTGTCGAACGGCTCTTCGACGGCCAGTTCGCAGCGCGACGCGAACAATCCCGGCAAGAGGCTCGGCTGTCCTTGCCGCACATGCACGACGATCAGCACGGGCAGCACGAACGTCTTCGGCAGCGCGGGCAACAGATGACTGAGCGCCTCGACGCCGCCCGCCGATGCGCCGATCACGACTGCTCCGATGCGATGCGCGTCGAACATCGTCACACCTTCTGGTAAAGCCGCTCGCGCGCATTGAAATCGGCGAAGCGGTCTGCATAGGTGGAAAAGCGCAGGCTTTCCTTGCTGCCGAGCCCGAGAAATCCGCGCCGCACGAGCGAATCGCTGAACAGACCGAGCGCGCGATCCTGCAACGCGCGATCGAAATAGATCAGCACATTGCGGCACGACACGAGATGCGCTTCGAGAAACACGCTGTCGGTCGCGAGACTGTGATCCGCGAACACGACGCGCGACTTGAGCGTCTGCGAGAACTTCGCCGCGCCGTACGCGGCGTGATAGTAGTCCGACAGCGAACGCTTGCCGCCCGCCGCCAGATAGTTCTGACTGAAGCTCGCCATGCGTTCCAGCGGATAGATGCCGCTCTCGGCCTGACGCAGCGCTTCGGCGTTGATGTCGGTCGCGTAGAACACGGTGCGATCCGCGATCTTCTCTTCGGCGAAGAGCACGGCGAGCGACCACAGCTCCTCGCCGGTGCTGCATCCCGCGACCCAGACCTTGATCGACGGATACGTCTGCAGAATCGGCACGACCTGCTCGCGAATCGCGCGAAAGTAGTGCGGATCGCGGAACATCTCGCTCACCTGCACCGTGAGGTACTGGAACAGCCGCGCGAACAGCGCCGGATCGCGCAGAATGCGCTCCTGCAAATGCGAGAGCGTCGGCAGGCCGAGATCGTTCACGGCTTGCGCGAGGCGTCTTCTCAGCGAACTCATCGAGTAATGCCGGAAGTCGTGCTGATAGCGCAGGTAGATCGCTTCCAGAATCAGCTTCAGTTCGATGTCGAACGTCGCTTCTTCGTCGTGACTGCCGTCGTACGCCATGTTCATCGCTGCCGCAACCAAACCCGACATAAAGACACGAGCTTATCCACGTCGATGGGTTTCGATATGTAATCGTCCGCACCTGCCTCGAGACATTTCTCGCGATCGCTCGGCATCGCTTTCGCCGTCAGCGCGATGATCGGCAGACGCGCGTGCTCCGTGCGCTTGCGGATTTCGGTCATCGCGGTCAGGCCGTCCATTTCGGGCATCATGATGTCCATCAGCACGAGGTCGATATCGCTGCGGCGCGCGAGCGCTTCGAGCGCTTCGCGTCCGTTGCGCGCGATCTCGAGCGTGGCGCCGAGCGGCTCGATCACGCGCGACAGCGCGAAGATGTTGCGCACGTCGTCTTCGGCGAGCAGGATCGTGCGGCCTTCGAACACGTCGTCGCGCTGACGCGCCGCGCGCAGCATGCGCTGCTGCTCCGGCGGCAGCGCGCTTTCCACGCTATGCAGGAACAGCGTCACTTCGTCGAGCAGACGCTCCGGCGATTTCGCTCCCTTGATGATGATCGATTTCGAATAGCGGCGCAGGCGCTGCTCTTCTTCCTGCGACAGCAGGCGTCCCGTATAGACGATGACCGGCGGCGACGCGTGCCCGCCGCTCGTCGACACGCGTTCGAGCAGTTCGTAACCGGAGCCGTCGGGCAGCGCGAGATCCATCACGACGCAATCGAACGGCACGCGCTGCATCTCCTCGATGGCCTCCGCGATCGATCCTGCCTCGACGATGCCCACCGTGTCGCTCGCGAGCAGCGCGTGAATGCTCTGACGCAACGCCGGATCGTCCTCGACGACGAGCACGCGGCGCATGCCCTGCGACGAGCGCGCTTCGAGCTTGCGGATCGCGTGCGCCAGTTCTTCGCGCGCGCTCGGCTTCAGCGTGTAGCCGATCGCGCCGAGATGCAGCGCGACATCGGCGTGATCGGTCGCGGAGACGATGTGAATCGGAATGTGACGCGTGAGCGGATCGTGCTTGAGCCATTCGAGCACGGTGAGGCCCGACTGATCCGGCAGGCCGATATCGAGCAGAATGCCGTTCGGCTGCAGCGAACGCGCGAGCTCGACGCCTTGCGTGGCGGTCGCCGCGTGCACGCAGTCGAAATCGAGTTCGTGCGCGAGATCGTAGAGGATGCGCGCGAACGGCTGATCGTCCTCGATGACGAGAATCACGCGATCCGGACGCTTGCGGTCGGCGCGGTCGTCGGCGATGCCGAGCGGCTCCGGACTGACCATGGGCGCCGGCATCGGCTGTACCGGCGCAGGCGCAGGCGCTGGCGCAGGTGCAGGCGCGGGCGCGGGCGCGGCCATGGGCTGCGCTTCCCGCATGTGACCGATCGTATCGAGCTTCGCGGTGACGGTGCCTTCGTGCGCCGCGATCGGCAGCGTCACCGAAAACACGCTGCCCTGCCCAAGTTCGCTCGACACGGACACCGATCCGCCGAGCAGTCGCGAAAACTCGCGCGAAATCGACAATCCGAGGCCGCTGCCGCCGTATTTGCGGCTCGTGGTGCCGTCGGCTTGCTGGAACGCCTGGAAGATCATCTCTTGCTTGTCGCGCGCGATGCCGATGCCCGTGTCGCGCACATCGAAACGCAGCGCGTTGTCGCCGGCGCGCTCGACCGCGACCGTCACGCGGCCGCGCTCGGTGAACTTGAATGCGTTCGACAGCAGATTGCGCAGCACCTGCAAGAGCCGCTGGCTGTCGGTGACGAAGTATTGCGGCACGTTCTCGCCGTGCGCGGTGACGAATTCGACGCCCTTGTTCGCCGCGATGGGCGCGAACGATTGCTGCAACGTCTGCAGGATCGCATCGACGGATGTGTGCGCGAACTGCACGTCCATCTGTCCGGCCTCGACCTTGGACAAATCAAGAATGTCGTTGATGAGTGAAAGCAGATCGCTGTTCGACGAATGGATCGTCGCGGCGAAGCGCACCTGTTCCTCGGTCAGGTTGCCTTGCTTGTTGTCCTGCAAGAGTTTCGCGAGGATCAGCGAACTGTTGAGCGGCGTGCGCAGTTCGTGCGACATGTTCGCGAGGAACTCCGACTTGTACTGGCTCGCGCGCTCCATTTCCAGCGCGTTCGCGGTCAGTTCCTGCTGCGCCTGCATCAGCTCGGACTTTTGCCGCTCCAGATGTTGCGTGTGCTCTTCGAGCTGCACGTTGGTCTGTTCGAGCTCGGCCTGCTGCTGTTCGAGACGCGCCTGCGAATCCTGCAGCGCGCGGCCGCGCTCCTCCAGTTCCTCGTTCGACACGCGCAACTCTTCCTGCTGGACCTGCAATTCCTCGCTCTGGCGCTGCGTTTCTTCGAGCAGTTCGACGAGACGCGCGCGATACCGCGACGAACGCAGCGCCATGCCGATCGGTTCCGAGGCCATGTCGAGCAGCGCGCGGGTATCGTCGAAACGGCCTTCGTTGCCGACGAAGCCGAGTTCGATCGCGCCCACGACGTCGCCATCGGCGAGAAGCGGCGCGATCACGACGCGCGACGCCGCCGCCGATCCCAGCGCCGAACCGGCCTTCAGATAGTGCGCGGACGCGTCGCGCAATTCGAGCACGCGCGCCTCTTCGACTGCCTGTCCGACGAGTCCCTGGCCGCGCGGTATCCTCGCTGGCGCGCTGGCATCGTCCGGCAGCGCCCACGACGCGACCCGCACGAGCGCATCGCCTTCGAGCGCGTAGACGACGCCGACTTTTGCATTCACGTACGGAATGATCGAACGCAGGATGCTCACGCCGATCGAAGCCGGAGACTGCTCGCCGCGCAATTTCTGCGCGAGTTGCACGATGCCCTGTTGCAGCCAGGTCGTGCGTTGTACGGCGAGCCGCGATTTGATATACAGATGCGCCACCGCTGCGAGCGCGAGCATGACGACGATGCCCATTGCGCGGTTGATCTGCAGCACGTCGCGGCTCGTGTTCGGATCGGTGGCGGCGAGTGCGTATCCTGCGAGCGTCAGCACGGTCGAGACGCCCGCCGTGACGATCGGCACGGCGGGGCGGTCGGCCCAGACGCAGAGCACGACGGGCAGCACGTAGAACACCCAGATCGCGATGCGGATCGGCGTGAGCACGTCGATGCAGAACACGACGGCGAGCGTGATTGCGATTGCGAGGTAAATCCAGGCGCTTAGGTTTCGAGTGTCTTGAGGCATCGCTTACCGGTTGTGTCCATGTTTTGCGCGGTCCTCGCGGCCGCGGCAGGCGAGGACCATAGCATGAGCCGCAAGCCCTTGTCACATCGGGCTTTGCAGCCTTTTTTCGGCGCGGCAATCGTTACAATCGAGGCCGCGCGGACGTTTTCAACGAGGTAAGAATGACTGATTTTTCCGGCTCTCGCGTGCTCGTCACGGGTGCTTCGGGGTTCGTCGGTTCCGCGGTCGCGCGGCTCGCCATCGAACGCGGTTTCGACGTGCGCGTGCTCGTGCGCAAGACCAGCCCGCGCAGGAACGTCGAATCGCTGGACGCGGAGATCGTCGTCGGCGACATGCGCGACGAAGCGTCCATGCGCGCCGCGCTCAAGGGCTGCCGCTTCCTGTTTCACGTCGCCGCCGATTACCGCATCTGGGCGCCGGATCCGGCCGAAATCGAACGCGCGAATCTCGAAGGCACCGAAGCGACGATGCGCGCGGCGCTGTCCGAAGGTGTCGAGCGCATCGTTTATACCAGCAGCGTCGCGACGCTCAAGGTGACGAGCTCGGGCGCGATCGTCGACGAGACGAAGCCGTCGGATGCGCAGAGCACCATCGGCGCATACAAGCGCAGCAAGGTGCTCGCGGAGCGCGCGGTCGAGCGCATGGTCGCGCAGAACGCGCTGCCGGCGGTGATCGTGAATCCGTCGACGCCGATCGGCCCGCGCGACGTGCGCCCGACACCGACCGGGCGCATCATCGTCGAAGCGGCGACCGGCAAGATCCCCGCGTTCGTCGATACGGGCCTCAATCTCGTGCACGTCGACGATGTCGCGAACGGGCACTTTCTCGCGCTCGAACGCGGCAAGATCGGCGAGCGATATATCCTGGGCGGCGAGAATCTGCCCTTGCAGCAGATGTTGGCGGACATCGCCGGATTCGTCGGGCGCAAGCCGCCGACCATCAAGCTGCCGCGCGGGCCGCTTTATCCGCTCGCGATCGGCGCGGAGCTGTTCGCGAAAGTGAGCGGAAAGGAGCCGTTCGTGACCGTCGACGCGCTGCGCATGTCGAAGAACAAGATGTACTTCACGTCGGCGAAGGCGGAACGCGAGCTGGGCTACGCCGCGCGGCCGTACGCGCAAGGTCTGAAGGACGCGCTGGACTGGTTCCGGGAGAACGGGTATCTCGCTTGATGAAGCGCCAAATCATTCCGTGAAACGTTCCGGCCATCGCGACGCGGCCGGAAGACAGCAACTCTTGTATAAGACTCGAAAAAAATTAAGTCATTGAATTCGCAAGAAAAACGCCCGTTTTGGCCAATTTCGCAAGCCGAAATTCACACGCGCGCCCTGCAAAATCAGGCAGAATAGCGGTTTGTTGCCGGAGGGGTGACGAGGCCGGCGGTTTTTTCCAACCTGTTTTCGGATGTCGAGACAAGCGATGAGTAATCAGCAACCCACCATCATCTACACCCTGACCGACGAAGCTCCGCTGCTCGCGACCAGCGCCTTTCTGCCGATCATCCGTGCCTTCACCGCGCCGGCGGGCGTCAACATCGAGACGAGCGACATCTCCGTCGCGGCCCGCATCCTCGGCGAATTCCCCGAATTCCTGACCGACGAGCAAAAGGTCCCCGACAACCTCGCGAAGCTCGGCGAACTCACGCAGGACGCCGACACCAACATCATCAAGCTGCCGAACATCAGCGCGTCGCTGCATCAGCTGACGAGCGCGATCAAGGAACTGCAAAGCAAGGGCTACAAGCTGCCCGACTATCCCGAAGAGCCGAAAAACGACGAAGAAAAGGCCATCCGCGCGCGCTATGGCAAGTGCCTCGGCTCGGCCGTGAACCCGGTGCTGCGCGAAGGCAACTCGGACCGCCGCGCGCCGCTCGCCGTGAAGAACTACGCGAAGAAGCATCCGCACAGCATGGGCGAGTGGAGCATGGCGTCGCGCACGCACGTCGCGCACATGAAACACGGCGACTTCTATCACGGCGAAAAGTCCATCACGAACGATAAAGCCCGCGAAGTGCGCATGGAACTCGTGACGAAGCGCGGCGAAACCATCGTGCTGAAGCCGAAGGTCAAGCTGCAGGAAGGCGAGATCGTCGACAGCATGTTCATGAGCAAGAAGGCGCTCGTCGAGTTCTACGAAGACCAGATGCAGGATGCGTTCGACACGGGCGTCATGCTGTCGCTGCACGTCAAGGCGACCATGATGAAGGTCTCGCACCCGATCGTCTTCGGCCACGCCGTGAAGGTGTTCTACAAGGACGCGTTCGCCAAGCACGGCAAGCTCTTCGAAGAACTCGGCATCAACGTGAACAACGGTCTCGTCGATCTGTACACGAAGATCGAAGCACTGCCGGAATCGCAACGCGATGAAGTCATCCGCGACATGCACGCGTGCCACGAGAAGCGCCCGGCGCTCGCCATGGTCGATTCGGCCAAGGGCATCTCGAACCTGCACGCGCCGAACGACGTGATCGTCGACGCATCCATGCCCGCGATGATCCGCGCGGGCGGCAAGATGTGGGGCGCCGACGGCCGTCCGCAAGACACGAAGTGCCTGATTCCGGAAAGCACGTTCGCGCGCATCTATCAGGAAATCATCAACTTCTGCAAGACCAACGGCGCGTTCGATCCGAAGACGATGGGCACGGTGCCGAACGTCGGCCTGATGGCGCAAAAGGCGGAAGAGTACGGCTCGCATGACAAGACGTTCGAGATCGCGGAAGACGGCACGGCGCGCATCGTCGACAACGCGACGGGCGAAGTCCTCGAAGGGCTGACGCAGGAAGTCGAGAAGGGCGACATCTGGCGCATGTGCCTCGTGAAGGACGCGCCGATCCGCGACTGGGTGAAGCTCGCCGTCACGCGCGTGAAGAACTCGGGCACGCCGGCCGTGTTCTGGCTCGACCCGTATCGTCCGCACGAAGCCGAACTCATCAAGAAGGTCGAGACGTACCTGAAGGATTACGACACGACCGGCCTCGACATCCAGATCATGTCGCAAGTGCGCGCGATGCGTTACACGCTCGAACGCGTGATCCGCGGCATGGACACGATCTCGGTCACGGGCAACATCCTGCGCGACTACCTCACCGACCTGTTTCCGATCATGGAACTCGGCACGAGCGCGAAGATGCTTTCCATCGTTCCGCTGATGGCGGGCGGCGGCCTGTACGAAACGGGCGCGGGCGGCTCGGCGCCGAAGCATGTTCAGCAGCTCGTGCAGGAAAACCATCTGCGCTGGGACTCGCTCGGCGAATTCCTCGCGCTGGCGGTGTCGCTGGAAGAGCTCGGCATCAAGAACGACAACGCGCGTGCGAAGCTCGTCGCGAAGGCGCTCGATTCGGCCACCGGCAAGCTGCTCGACAACAACAAGAGCCCGTCGCCGAAGACCGGCCAGCTCGACAATCGCGGCAGCCAGTTCTATCTCGCGATGTACTGGGCGCAGGAACTCGCGTCGCAGTCGGAAGACAAGGCGCTCGCCGAGCAGTTCGCGCCGCTCGCAAAGACGCTGGCCGAGAACGAGCAGAAGATCGTCGATGAACTCGCCGCCGTGCAGGGCAATGCGGTGGATATCGGCGGCTACTACAAGCCGGACGAGAAGAAGCTCGAAGCCGTGATGCGTCCGAGCAAGACGTTCAATGCCGCGCTCGAACAGGTGCGCGCGAAGTAAGTTGGGCTGAAGCGCGTTCATTCGCGCTTCGGTGATGAAACCGGCATCGCCTTCGGGCATGCCGGTTTTTTTTGCGCGCGCCGCATCCAACGATCTTTACAGACGCCGGTTCGCCTCTGCATACACTGTCCGCCCCGACAGGAAACCTCATGCAGAACGATCTCATCCAGCGCGCCAGTCGAGCTTATGCGGAGCACGCGTTTGGCATCGCCGTCGAATTGGCCGATGAAGCCATCGCCGAGAATCCGCGCAACGCCGATGCGCTTCATCTGCGCGGCCTGATCGCGCTGGCGCTGCGCAAGCCGGAAGACGCGCGAACGTGGCTCGCACGCGCCATCGAACTTTCCGCGCATCCGGGCTTTTGCAACTCGCTTTGCGTGACGCAGCTGCACCTGCGCGACTTCCCGGCCGCGGCGCAAAGCGCGCGCCTCGGACTGCGCATCGCCGATGAGCGCTTTCCGGATTACGGCGACATCGCCCTGCTTTGGTTCAACCTCGGACTTGCGTTGCAACTCGACGAGCAGATGGAAGCGGCGGCGCAGAGTTATCGGCGAGCGCTCGGGCATCGGCCGGATCACGCGGCATCGCATAACAATCTGGGCGCGGTACTCAACCGTCTGGGCGATCTCGACACGGCAATCGAGCATACGAAAGCCGCCATCGCGCTCGATCCGGACAACCTCGAAGCGCACAGCAATCTCGGCCATGCGCTGCTCGCGGCGGGACGCTACGACGAAGCGTGGCCGCATTTCGAGCACCGTTGGGCAAGCTTTCAGACGGACGGTCAGACGCTCGGCGCACGCGCGCCCGAGTTGCCGATTCCGCTCTGGCGCGGCGGCCCGCTTCCCGCCGGCGCGAGCCTGCTCGTGCTGCACGAACAAGGCTTCGGCGATGCGCTGCAATTCTGCCGCTACCTGCCGATGGCGCTGGAACGCTTCGCGCGCGTCGGCTATGTCTGTCCGACGCCGCTGCGGCGGCTCTTCGAAGAATCGCTGTGCGCGCGCTGGCCGAACATCGTTCTCGTCGACGGAGACGCCGTCGATCTGTCCGTGTGGACGCACCATTGCCCGCTGATGTCCTTGCCGATGTGTTTCGGCACGCGCATCGGCAATATTCCCGCGCCGACGCCCTATCTGCGCGCCGATCCCCAACGCGCGCGTTTCTGGGCGGAACGAATCGGCGAGCGCTCGATGCCGGCGGTCGGTCTCGTCTGGGCGGGCGGCCACACGCATTCGCGCGGCGACAAACGGCGCAGCATCGCGCCGGAAACGCTCGCGCCGCTGCTCTCGTATCGCGGCGTGCGATGGATCAGCCTGCAAAAGGCCGAGCACGCCGACAAGCAACTGCCGCCCGCGTTCGCCGGCCAGATCGCCGACTGGATGGACCGCGTCGGCGACTTCGCGGACACGGCCGCGCTCATCGACGGACTCGATCTCGTGATCGCGGTCGATACGTCGGTCGCGCATCTCGCCGCCGCGATGGGCAAGCGCGTCTGGCTGCTGAATCGCTTCGCGGGCTGCTGGCGGTGGCTGCGCGATCGCGACGACACGCCGTGGTATCCGGACATGCGCCTCTTCACGCAGACGAAGCGCGGCGACTGGACCGACGTGCTGACGCGCGTGCGCACCGAACTCGAAAACCTCGGCGAGCGCGTCGTCTGACACACGGTTGCGTGCATTTCGTTACAAGGTGTGGCGGTATCGGAGAAGTCCAGCGGGTAGAATCGGGGCCTCACTGCTAGCACGCACGTTACAGACACACTCGCATGAATCTACAAGACCAGCTCGGCGCGCTGGAGTCGAGCCTCGATACGCTCCTTCAGACCGCTGCCGCATCCGCGCGCTCATCCGCCGGCTCGCCTGCCGCTCCGCCCGCCGTATCGGACGAACCGCCCGCTTTGCGCGATGTGCGCGAACCGGTCGATGCCGACGCGCCCGCCGAACCGCCCGCGCTGAACGAGCCCCCGACGCTCGTCGTGTCGCGCCCGGAGCGCGATGCGGTCGAAATGACGATCGCGGGCAAGACGGTGAAGCTGAGCCCGGAAGGTGTGTCGGAACTGATCGAGGAATTGTCGAACGTGCGCGCGTCGATGTCGCCGGATCAGCCTGCGGGCATTGCACCGGGATGGCGCTTCGCCGCCACGAAGAATCCCGTCATGGCGACGCAGAAATACGCGAACGGCGACCGCCTGCTGGTCTTGCGCCACGCCGGGCACGGCTGGGTGCCGTTCACGTTCTCGCCGAACATGGTCATCGAGCTGTATGCCATGTTGACGAAGAAGTGAGAAGCCGCGTTTACGAACCTTCCTGCGTCGGCGCCTGCACGCGCGCCTTCCATTGCCCGCCCTTCCCGCTCCAGTACCGCACGGCCGAGCCGATCGTCGCGCTGACGTAGAACAACGCGACGAGCGGCAGGAGCGGCGCCCACAACAGCGATCTGCGGTAATAGCGCAGCATCGGACCATAGGCGATGCACATCAGCGCCCACGCGGCGCATGCGGGCCACGCGCTCGCGCCGTATGCCAGCGCGAGCACCGGCGGCGCGAGATAGATCACCGCCATACCGAGCACGGTGCCGGCAAGCAGCAGAGGCGAATAGCGCAATTGCGTGAACGCCGTGCGCGCGATCATGTTCCAGATGTCCCGCCAGCTATCGTACGGACGCAGCGACACGCTGTGCTCGGCGAGATCGAGGCGGATCGGGCGCGCGTCGTTGCGGCCCGCGCGATGCTTGATGCGCGCGGCGAGACTGCAATCGTCGATCAGTTCCTGCCGGATCGATTCGATCCCGCCCGCCTCCACGAGCGCCGAACGGCGCACCAGCATGCAGCCGCCTGCCGCGCCGGCGGTCGCCTTCTTCGCGTCGTTGACCCATTCGAACGGATAAAGCTTCGCGAAGAAGAAGACGAACGCCGGAATCAGCGCCTTTTCCCAAAGGGAATCGCAGCGCAGACGGACCATCAGCGAGACCAGATCGCGGTCTTCGAGAATCGTGCGCGCGACGAGTTGCGTGGCGGCATCGGCCGGATGGTGGATGTCCGCGTCCGTGAGCAGCAGGAATTCCGCCGGCAGGCCGAGCTTGTCGATCGCGCCGATGCCCTGCGACTGCGCCCACACCTTGCCCGACCAGCCCGGCGGCAGCGGCTGCGCGGTCAGTATCGTCAGACGGTCTTCGAGGCCGAGATCGCGGGCGGCGGCGAGCGCGACGTTCGCGGTGCCGTCGGTGCTGTGGTCATCGACGACGATCACATGGAACGCGCCCGCATAGTCCTGCTTGAGCAGCGAGCCGACCGCGCGGCCGATGACGTCGGCTTCGTTGCGCGCAGGCACGACGGCGACGAGCGCGGGCCATGCGCCGCGGCGCGCGATCTCGGCGTTGCCGACAGCGTGGATCGTCGTATCGGATAGCGCCGGCGCGGGTTGCGCGCGCCAGAATCCGCCGCGGGCGAACAGCAGCACGATCCAGATCAAGAAAGACAGCCAGGCGATCAATAGCATGAGTAAACGATTAGCTTGAAAACAGTGGCGCAGCCGATGCGCGCGATGGACCCGGCGTTGCGCGAAAAATACACCGGGGAAACAGCGCGGCGAGCCGGTCCGCGAGGCCGCGCGGCAAGGGCGCGTGGCGCGGATCTCGCCGCCATGCGGTCCGAAGCGTCCGACAGTTTACTGGGTTCTCAAAATCGCCGTATTTGCGTGTGCCGAAGCGCGTCGCGAAGTGAAGCGGGCATTGAGCACCCAAAAAGGGAACGCGTTAGAATACGCGGTCAACTTCGGCGCGCAGACCGACCCCACCGTGTCTTTTTTTCCGGTCTGCTTTCCCCGGCCTTCCTGACGCTTCCGAGCGTCGTTCGTGGCCAGGTCTTCGGGAAAGTGCGAGCTTCGCGCCGGCTAACCCGAGACCCGCGCCAGTCGGAGTTCGTTCGAATATGCGTATCATCCTTGCTCAACCCCGCGGCTTTTGTGCGGGCGTGGTCCGTGCGATCGAAATCGTCGATCGGGCCCTCGAACGGCATGGCGCACCGGTTTATGTGCGTCACGAGATCGTTCATAACCGTCATGTGGTCGACAACCTGCGCAGCAAGGGCGCAAAGTTCGTCGAAGAACTCGATGAAGTGCCGCACGGCGCGGTCGCGATTTTCAGCGCGCACGGCGTCGCGCAGAGCGTCGAGAAAGATGCGCGGACGCGCGGGCTCGACGTGCTCGACGCGACCTGCCCGCTCGTCACCAAGGTTCATGTGCAGGGCCGCCAGTATGTATCGCAGGGGCGCACGCTCATTCTGATCGGCCATGCGGGTCATCCGGAAGTCGAAGGCACGATCGGGCAGATTCCCGGCGTCGTCGTGCTGGTGCAGAGCGAAGCCGAAGTCGCGACAATGACGCTCGCGCCCGATACGCCCGTCGCCTATGTGACGCAGACGACGCTTTCCGTGGACGACACGCGCGGCATCATCGATGCCTTGCAGCGCCGCTTCACGGATATCGTCGGCCCGGACACGCGCGACATCTGCTACGCGACTCAGAATCGCCAGGCCGCCGTGCGCGAGCTGAGCACGCAAGTCGATGTGCTGCTCGTGGTCGGCGCCACCAACAGTTCCAATTCGAACCGCCTGCGGGAAATCGGCGCCGAGAGCGGCGTTCCGAGCTATCTCGTCGCGGACGGTTCGGAGATCAAGCCGGAATGGTTTGCCGACGTGCAAACGGTCGGCATCACCGCGGGCGCTTCGGCGCCCGAGGAAATGGTCAAACATGTGATCGATGCCCTGCGCGCGTTCGGACACGTCGAAGTCACGACGATGAACGGCCGCGAGGAAAAGGTCGAATTCAAACTCCCCGCGAAGCTCACTCAGCCGGTCGCCGCCGTTGCGGCAGCCGCGGTTCGCGAAGAATAAGGAGAGGACACAATTGTCTATCCCGATGCTCCAGAAGGCCCGCGTTGGCGCCTATATCTTCAAGCAACACCTGACGGGCACCAAGCGTTACCCGCTCGCGCTGATGCTGGAACCGCTGTTCCGCTGCAATCTCGCCTGTAACGGCTGCGGCAAGATCGACTATCCGGATCCGATCCTGAACCAGCGTCTGTCGCTGCAGGAATGCCTCGAAGCCGTCGACGAATGCGGCGCGCCGGTCGTGTCGATCGCGGGCGGCGAGCCGCTGCTGCACAAGGAAATGCCGCAGATCGTGAAGGGCATCATGGCGCGCAAGAAGTTCGTGTATCTCTGCACGAACGCGCTCCTGATGGAAAAGAAGATGGACGATTACGAGCCGAGCCCGTACTTCGTCTGGTCCGTGCATCTCGACGGCGATCGCGAGGCGCACGATCGCTCGGTTTCGCAGCCGGGCACGTACGACAAGGCTGTCGCGGCCATCAAGGAAGCGAAGCGCCGCGGGTTCCGCGTGAACATCAACTGCACGCTGTTCAACGATGCGGAGCCGGAACGCGTCGCGAAGTTCTTCGACACGCTCGGTCCGATCGGCGTGGACGGCATCACGGTTTCGCCGGGCTATGCCTACGAGCGCGCGCCGGATCAGCAGCACTTCCTGAATCGCGAAAAGACGAAGAACCTGTTCCGCGAAATCTTCAAGCGCGGCAACAACGGCAAGAACTGGTCGTTCAGCCAGTCGACGCTGTTCCTCGATTTCCTCGCGGGCAACCAGACGTATCAATGCACGCCGTGGGGCAACCCGGCGCGCACGGTGTTCGGCTGGCAGAAGCCGTGCTATCTGGTCGGCGAAGGTTACGTGAAGACCTTCAAGGAACTGATGGAAACCACCGACTGGGACAAGTACGGCACGGGCAAGTACGAGAAGTGCGCGGACTGCATGGTCCACTGCGGCTTCGAGGCGACCGCCGTGATGGACACGGTGGCGCATCCGCTGAAGGCCGCGAAGATCGCGCTGTCGGGCCCGCGCACGACGGGCGCGTTCGCGAAGGATCTGCCGATCGACAAGCAGCGTCCGGCCGAGTACGTGTTCTCGAAGCACGTCGAGATCAAGCTGGAAGAGATCGGCCGCGCGCAGAAGAACAAGGGCGCGAAGACGGCGGCGGCGGTGAATTGAGCTTCGGTTGAACGGAGCGTGGAAAGGGCGAATGGCTTGGGTCATTCGCCCTTTTTGATTTCTCTGCTACCAGATGGTCCTGACGTGTTCGTACCTTCGAATCTGCCGGTCCTTGGTCACCAGCGGAGCGGATAGCGAACGCGCCGTCGCGACTATCATGCGGTCGGCTGGATCGCACCTCGCGCAGCGCCCAAAAAAAACGCGACGGCTCTCACCGTCGCGTTATCTTCAATCACCACCCAGCAGCATCAACTCAGCAGCACTTCCCCGCTCCCGACCCGTACCTCGCCTCCTGCCGCTCGCGGAAGAACTCCGCGTAGCTCATCACCGGCTTGTCGGGATGCGTCGTCTGCATGTGCGTGACATATGCGTCGTAATCGGGCATCCCGACCATCAGACGCATCGTCTGGCCGAGATACCGTCCTGCCTGCCGAAGATCGCTGAACATCGCTCGACTCCTTAGTGGCCCGCGCGCACCGCGGTGGAAGCGCCGGAAGGCATCGCTTCGAACGGCGTTTCGCGCACGGTCGGCTTCGCTTCGCGACGCGCCCGCAGCACGGCCAGCACGCCATATACCGCGATGCTCAACACCACGAAGATGAACAGGCCGGCAAGCGCCGCATCGACGTAATCGTTGAAGATGATGCGCTGCATTTCCGCGAGCGACTTCGCCGGCGCCATCACCTTGCCCGCGTCGTAGGCGTCCTTCAGCTTGCCGGCGTGCGCGAGGAAGCCGACCTTCGGATTCGCATCGAAAATCTTCTGCCAGCCGGCCGTCAACGTGCAGATGAGCAGCCACGCAGTCGGCACGAGCGTGACCCACGCATAGCGTTCGCGCTTCATCTTGAACAGCACCACGGTGCCGAGCATCAGCGCGATGCCCGCGAGCATCTGATTCGAGATGCCGAAGAGCGGCCACAGCGTGTTGATGCCGCCGAACGGATCGACCACGCCCTGATACAGGAAGTAGCCCCACGCGGCGACGCACAGGCCCGTCGCGACGAGGTTGGCCGGCAGCGATTCCGTGCGGCGCAGCGCCGGGTGGAACGTGCCGAGCAAGTCTTGCAGCATGAAGCGGCCGGCGCGCGTGCCCGCATCGACGGCGGTGAGGATGAACAGCGCCTCGAACAGAATGGCGAAGTGATACCAGAACGCCATCATCGCCGGGCCGCCGATCACCTGATGAAGAATGTGCGCCATGCCGACCGCGAGCGTCGGCGCGCCGCCGGCACGCGCGACGATGGTCGTCTCGCCGACCGCCTTCGCCGTCGACGTCAGCATGTCGGGCGTCAGCACGAAGCCCCAGCCCGAGACGGTCTGCGCGACCGCTTCGGGCGTCGAGCCGAGCAGCGCGGCCGGGCTGTTCATCGCGAAGTAGACGCCCGGTTCGATCACGCACGCGGCGACGAGCGCCATGATCGCGACGAACGATTCCATCAGCATCGCGCCGTAGCCGATGAAGCGCATGTTGACTTCGTTGTCGATCATCTTGGGCGTCGTGCCCGACGAGATCAGCGCGTGGAAGCCCGACACCGCGCCGCATGCGATCGTGATGAAGAGGAACGGGAACAGATTGCCCGACCACACGGGACCCGTGCCATCGACGAACTTCGTGAAGGCCGGCATCTTCAGTTCGGGCGCGACGATGAGAATCCCGATCGCGAGGCCGAGGATCGTGCCGATCTTGAGGAACGTCGACAGATAATCGCGCGGCGCGAGCAGCAGCCATACCGGCAGCACCGACGCCACGAAACCGTAGCCGATCAGGATCCACACGAGCTGCACGCCGGTGAACGTGAAGTACGGCGCGAGCGTCGCGGATTCGGCGACTTGTCCGCCGTACACGATCGCGAGCATCAGACCGACGAAGCCGATGATGGAAACCTCGCCGATGCGTCCCGGGCGAATGTAGCGCGTATAGACACCCATGAAGAGCGCGATCGGAATCGTCGCGGCAACCGTGAACGTGCCCCACGGCGAATTCGTCAGCGCCTTCACGACGATCAGCGCGAGCACCGCGAGAATGATCACCATGATGAGGAACGCGCCGAACAGCGCGATCACGCCGGGCACGGTGCCGAGTTCCATCTTGATGAGATCGCCGAGCGAGCGGCCATCGCGGCGCGTCGAGATGAACAGGACCACGAAGTCCTGCACCGCGCCCGCGAACACCACGCCCGCGAGAATCCACAGCATGCCGGGCGTGTAGCCCATCTGCGCCGCCAGCACCGGGCCGACGAGCGGACCCGCGCCCGCGATCGCCGCGAAGTGATGGCCGAACAGCACGTACTTGTTGGTCGGCACGTAGTCGAGACCGTCGTTGTGACGAACGGCCGGCGTCATGCGCAGGCCGTCGAGCTGCAGCACTTTCGTCGCGATGAAGCGTGAGTAGAAGCGGTAAGCGATGAGATAGACGCAGACCGCCGCGATGACGATCCATAGTGCGCTAATCCGCTCGCCGTGCGCGAGCGCGATGGTGCCGAATGCGAACGCGCCCAGTAGCGCGAGCGCGATCCAGACCAGGAATCCGGAAGCCCGATTCATGGCGTCTCCTTAGTTATTGACCCTTCCGGGCCGATGATTGCGCCGTGATAGCGCATTGGGCGGTAGTATTCGCTTTCGCCCGGGCGCTTACAAGCGCATAACTACTTATGCGCGCTACGTGGCTTCACGTACCGGAAAACCCTGTGTTTCCAGCAAGCGGCGCGCCGCGGCTTCGAATGTGAACACCCTGTATCGATGAATCTCAAGGCAAAGATCTTCCTGCTCGCGATCGTGCCGTTCGCGCTTGCGATCGGCGGCATCACCTACGGCGTGCGCCAGCAGGCGCAAGCGCTCGCAGCAGCGCAGCACGACACGACGCAGGCCGCGTACCTGTCGAGCAAGGAGATCGAACTGCGCCATTACGTCGAGATTGCGACGAGCGCGATCGCGCCTTATTACGACGCACCCGCCGACGATCCGCGCAGCGACGACGAACGCCGCCGCCTCGCGCTCGACGCGCTTCAACGTCTCGACTTCGGGCAGGACGGCTACTTTTTCGTCTACACGATGCGCGGCACGTCGCTGATGCATCCGCGCCAGCCGGATCTCGTCGGACGCGATCTCTGGCTCATGCGCGATCCGAACGGCGCGCTGACCATCCAGGAACTGATTCAACAGGCGTCGAAAGGCGGCGGCTATGTGCGCTACGTGTGGCGGCGTCCGTCGACCGGACTGATCGCGCCGAAGCTCGGCTATGTCGTGCCGCTCGAACGCTGGGGCTGGATGATGGGCACGGGCATCTATCTGGAAGATGTCGAGACGACGCTCGCGCGCATCGATTCGCAGGCAGCCGGGAATATCCGCCGCACGCTCATGTGGATCGGCGCGATCGCGCTTTTCGGGCTCGCGATCATCGCGGTGTGCGGCGCGGTGCTCAACATCAGCGAGCACCGCAGCGCGGACGCGAAGTTGAAGCGCCTCGCGCGGCAAGTCGTCGATTCGCAGGAACAGGAACGCGCGCGGCTATCGCGCGAATTGCACGACGGCATCAGCCAGATGCTCGTCTCCGTGAAGCTGCTGCTCGAATCGGCGCTGGCGCGTTTCGAACGGAGCGCGGCGCGCGAACCGACCGCCGAAGCCGCGCTCGCGACGAGCCTCGGACGCCTTTCCGGCACGCTGCGCGAAGTGCGCCGCATCTCGCACGCGCTGCGTCCCGCGATGCTCGACGATCTCGGCCTCGCCGCCGCGCTCGAACAGCTCGCGCGCGAATTCGACGGACAGGACGGCCCCGAAGTGCGCTTCGAAGCGACCGCCGAGGGCAAGCCTTGTGCACCGCAACGCGCGACGCTGCCCGATCCCGTCAATACCGTGCTCTTCCGCATCGCGCAGGAAGCGCTGACCAACGTCGCGCGGCACGCGCAGGCTTCGCGCGCGGCGGTCACGCTCGATATCGCGACGCACGCCGTCACGCTCGACATCACCGACAACGGCCGGGGCTTCGACGCGCACGACGCGTTTTCCGATCCGGCGAGCGGCATCGGCCTGCGCAACATGCGCGAGCGGCTCGACACGCTCGGCGGCACGCTCGCGATCGACTCGCAGCCGGGCCGCACGTCTATCGTGGCGCGCGTACCGCTGCCGCTCGCCGCACCGAATCTTCAAGGACATACCGATGAGCGCTGAAATCGCCCGCATCATTCTGGTCGACGACCATCCGCTCGTGCGCGACGGCTTGCGCGCGCGGCTCGACTCCGTGCCGCATCTGCGCGTGATCGGCGAGGCCGGCAACGCGAAGGAAGCGCTCGCGCTCGCCGCCGACGAAGCGAATCCGCCCGATCTCGCGCTAATGGACGTCGGCATGGCCGGCATGAGCGGAATCGAACTCGCGGCGCTGTTCCACGAGCGGCATCCGGGTATCCGCGTGCTGATGCTGTCGATGCACGACAACGTGGAATACGTGAAGCAGGCGGTGCGCGCGGGCGCGAGCGGCTACGTGCTGAAGGATTCGCCCGCCGCCGAGATCATTCAGGCGATCGGCGCGGTGCTCGCCGGCAAGACGTTTTTCAGTGCCGGGCTGGCCGCGCGCATGATCCAGGCACAGTCGATGCAGACGCCGCTCGAACGCCTGACGCCGCGCGAACTCGACATTCTGGATGCGCTCGCCGAAGGCTTATCGAGCAAGCAGATTGCGCAGCAGCATGGGCTGTCGGTGCGGACGGTGGAAACGCATCGACAGAACATGAAGCGCAAACTGGATATCGACGGACAGGCCGAACTCATCAAATTCGCGGTGGAGCACCGCCGCACCTGAAGCCCGGCCCGCCCTGACAGAGAGCGATCAGCCCGCGGAACGGGCGTTATGCTCGGAAAGGAACTTGATGAGACCGTCGACGCCGCCCTTTTGCAGCTGACCGACGAATTGTTGCTGATAGACCTGGATGAGCCATGCGCCCATCATGTCGATGTCATAGATTTTCCAGCCCTGCGGTGTCTTCTGCAGGCGATAGCGCACCGGATTGTCGCCGCCCGTGGAAATGACATGTGATTCGACGACGGTGTCCTTCGCGTTGGCGTCGACGTTGGGCGCGTCGAACTTGAAGGTCACGTCCTGATCGCGGAGCTGCGCGAGCGATGCCGCGTAGGTGCGGACCAGCAGCGTCTGGAACTGGTCGTAAAGCTGCTTCTGCTGCTCGGGCGTGGCGGTCGCCCACGCCTTGCCGACCGCGATGCGCGTCGTGCGCTGGAAGTCGGTGGCGGGCAGGAAACGCGTCTCGACGAGTTGCGTGATCTTCGCCATGTCGCCGCCGCGCGCCTGCGGGTCGGCCTTCATGGCCTTGACCGTGCCTTCGACGGCATTCTTGACGACGGCATCGGGACTCGTTTGTGCGAATGCCTCGCCTGTGAAAGACATCGAGGCAAGGAGGAAAGCGAAGCAAATAGACAGATAGCGTTTCATGGCACCCGTTCTCTAATCAGGTTTGGTGGCGCGGGTAGTGCGGCCTTCGGACGTTGCAGGAGCGGCCAGGCGGCTGCGAGTCAGTATATCGACACCTTGCCAGCGTAACAGTTCAAGGACGGACCGTTCAGTGCGCCCGGTATACTTGCGCGGCATCATGCGATTCACGCGCTCGCGCGCGCAAAAATAACAGGCACTCCAGGTAACGTCTTCATGCTGACGTCCAACATTACTCGCTTCGTCACCCTCGCCATTCGCCGGCCGGCGTGGATTATCGCCGTTTCGCTGCTGCTCGGCGTGCTGTCCACGATTTATGTCGTCCATCACTTCAAGATCAGCACCGACGTCAGCCAGCTGATCGAGACGGAGCCGGAGTGGGCCGCGCGCAGCAAGGCCATCGAGGAAGCGTTTCCGCAGCGCGGCGCGGCATTGCTGATCGTCGTTCAGGCGCCCGCGCAGGAATTCGCCGATGCCGCCGCAAGCGCGCTCGCCGCCGCGCTCGCGAAAGAGCCGGAGCGCTTCAGGTCGGTGTCGCAACCGGCGGGCGGCGAGTTCTTCGAGCACAACGGACTGCTTTATCTCCCGACGGAGAAGGTCGAGCAGGTCACGAAACAGCTCGTGCAGGCGCGTCCGCTCATCAATACGCTCGCGCACGACCCGACGCTCACCGGCCTCGCGCAGACGCTCAACACCACGCTCAACCTGCCGCTGACGCTCGGACAGGTCAATCTCGGCCAGATGGCCGGCTTGCTCGGCAAGAGCGCGACCGTGCTCGATCGCGTGCTGGCGAATCAGCCGGCGGCGTTCTCGTGGCGCGGCCTCGCGGATTCATCGCCGAACGATGCGCCCGGGCGCGCGTTTGTCACCGTGTTGCCGGAGTTGAACTTCAACGCGCTGAAGGCGGCGGCGGGCACCTCGGAAGAGATTCGCGCGAAGGCGGCGGAACTCGGCATCGACAAGAAGTACGGCGCGACGCTGCATCTGACGGGCGCGCAGCCGCTCGCCGACGAAGAGTTCGCGTCCGTGCAGGACGGCGCCGTGCTCAACGGCGTGCTGACCTTCCTCGTCGTGCTGATGATCCTCTGGGTCGCGCTGCGTTCCAAGCGCATGATCCTCGCGGTGTTCATCACGCTTTTCGTCGGGCTCGCGATCACGGCGGCGCTCGGACTCATGATGGTCCACGCGCTCAACATGATCTCGGTCGCGTTCATGGTGCTCTTCGTCGGACTCGGCGTGGACTTCGGCATCCAGTTCGGCGTGAAGTATCGCGAAGAGCGCTACAAGCACAAGCGGCTCGATGTGTCGCTGGCGGAAACCGCGCGCCATGTCGCGGTGCCGCTCACGCTCGCCGCCGCCGCGACCGCCGCGAGCTTCTTCTCGTTTCTGCCGACCGCGTATCGCGGCGTGTCGGAGCTGGGGCTGATCGCGGGCGTCGGCATGTTCGTCGCGTATGCCACCAACATGACGCTGCTGCCCGCGCTCATCAAGGTGTTCGCGCCGCCGGGCGAAGCGCAATCGCCGGGCTTTCCGATTCTTGCGCCCGTCGACGAGTTCCTCGACAGGCATCGCAAGCCGGTGCTGATCGGCACGCTCGTCATCGTGATCGGCGCGCTGCCGCTGCTCTTCAATCTGCGATTCGACTTCAATCCGCTGCATCTGAAGGATCCGCACACCGAGTCGATGGCGACGCTCATCTCGCTGCAGGACTCGCCGGAAGGCGCGGTGAACGACGTCGCCGTGCTCGCGCCCTCGCTCGCCGATGCGGATGCCATCGCCGCGAAGCTGAAGAAGCTGCCGGAAGTCGGCAGCGCCACGACGCTCTCGTCGCTCATTCCCGGCGATCAGCCGAAGAAGCTCGAACTGATCGAGGCCGCCGCCGATCAGCTTTTGCCCGCGCTCGACCAGCAGACGGCCTCGCCCGTGACGGACGCCGTGCGCGTGGCGGCGTTGAAGCGCGTATCGAGCCAGCTTTCGCTCGCCGCCGACGAGCATCCCGGTCCGGGCGATAAGGAAGCGAAGCATCTGTCCGAAACGCTCGCGAAGCTGGCGCAAGCCGACGCCGCGACGCGCGATCGCGCCGAGCATGCGATGGCCGAGCCGCTGCGTATCGCGCTCGCGCAATTGCGCGCGCTGCTCACGCCGGCGGAGATCACGCGCGAAACGCTGCCGCCGCACATGGTCGCGTCGTTCGTGACGCCGAACGGCCAGGCGCTCGTCGATGTCGCGCCGAAGATTCCGCCTGGCGTCGATCCCAACGACGACGCGCTGCTCGCGCACTTCGCCGATGCCGTGCAGAAAGCCGAGCCGAACGCGATCGGCGGGCCGATCTCCGTGCGTCATTCGGCGGAAACGATCATCAAAGCGTTCGAGCAGGCGGCGCTCTATTCGCTGATCGCGATCGCGGTGCTGCTGTGGATCGCGCTGCGCCGTTTTGGCGACGTTCTGAGAACTTTGGTACCGTTGCTCGTTTCCGCGATCGTCACGCTGGAATTGTGCGTCGTCTTCAGGATGCCGCTCAACTTCGCGAACATCATCGCGTTGCCGCTCATGCTGGGCGTCGGCGTCGCCTTCAAGATCTATTTCGTGATGGCGTGGCGTTCCGGCCAGACCCGGCTGCTTCAGTCCAGTCTCACGCATGCCGTTATGTTCAGTGCGGCCACGACCGCGACCGCATTCGGCAGCCTTTGGTTTTCCCATCATCCGGGCACGTCCAGCATGGGACGGCTGCTGGCGCTGTCGCTCTTTTGCACGCTGATCGGCGCGGTGGTCTTTCAGCCGGTATTGATGGGCAAGCCGCGCAAGGTGCGCGCGGCGGCGCGCGCGAAGCTCAGGGCGGCGCAACGACATGACAACCTAAGAGGAATTGAAGAATGAAGTCGGGATCGACGGCTTTGACCGCTCGTGCTGTGCGTAAATTGGGCTTGAGTCTCGCGATTGTGGGCGCGCTCGCGACGACGGGATGCGCGACCGGCCCGGATCGCAATCCGAAGGATCCGCTCGAACCGATGAACCGCAAGATCTTCACGTTCAACGACACGCTCGATACCTATGTCGCCAAGCCGGTCGCGCAGTTCTACGTCGATTACACGCCGAGCCCGTTCCGCACGGCCGTCAGCAACTTCTTCTCGAATCTCGGCGATTTCTCCAACTTCGCGAACAACCTGCTGCAGTTGAAGATCACCGATGCGACGCAAGATCTGATGCGTATCGCGATGAACTCGGTATTCGGCATCGGCGGTCTGATCGATATCGCATCGCCGGCGGGTCTGCCGAAGCATCATCAGGATTTCGGGCTGACGCTCGGGCACTACGGCATGCCATCGGGACCGTATTTGGTGCTGCCGCTGCTCGGCCCGAGCTCGTTCCGCGACTCGACGACGTGGCTCGTCGACTGGCGCGTGAATCCGTTGAGCTATTCCGATGCGGAGATTCGCTGGCCGCTCTTCGGCCTGAACTTCGTGAGCGCGCGGGCCGACCTGATCGGCGCGACCGATCTGCTTTCCGCTGCCGCCCTCGACAAATACGCGTTCGTGCGCGACGCGTATACGCAGCGGCGTCAGTATCTGCTGACGGGCGGCGGCGCGAGCTCGCTGCCCGACTACGGCGACGAAGGCGCATCGGCGCCCGAAGGCGCGAGCGCGCCGGGCGAAACCGGCGGCGGCAGCACGGAGCAAGGCTTGCCGACGTATGTGGATCCGGGCGCGGCGGCATCGCCGGCCGGTGGCGTCGGCGGGAAATCGCCTGCGCCGGAAGAGAACGCGCCGAAGACTCAGCCGTCGCCGAGTTCGAGCAAGGCGCAGGGATTGCCGCAGTACGACGATCCCGCAGCGCAGCCTGCGAAGTGACGAGCTCGTAAAACGAAACGGGCGCTTCGGCGCCCGTTTTCTCTTTAATGTGCGGCTTCTTCCGCGACTTCTTCGAGCAAGTCGTCGCGCGACACTTTCGGCGCTTCGACGACGCCCTGATCGCGGCGATAGGCTTCGAACAATTCATCCGCGTAGCGAATTTGCGTCCGGCCGTGCGGCGCGGGCTCGCCCTGTTCGTTCAGATTGACGAACACCATCTTCTCGACGGTCAGAATGCTTTTTCGCGTGATCTTGTTGCGCACTTCGGCGCGCAGTGTGATCGACGTGCGGCCGAATTGCGTCGCGGTGATGCCGAGTTCGATGATGTCGCCCTGCCGCGCCGAGCTCACGAAGTTGATTTCCGACATGAACTTGGTCACGACGCGCTGATTGCCCAGCTGCGAGATGGCGTAGATCGCGGCTTCTTCGTCGATCCAGCGCAACAGGCTGCCGCCGAAGAGCGTGCCGTTCGGGTTCAGGTCTTCGGGCTTGACCCATTTACGGGTGTGGAAATTCATTTGCGGTACCTCGCTTTCATTGCTGCGCGCGTCGCGGAGTTCTTGTAGACGCGCGCTCGATCAGGGTTTTCCCTGATTATACCGAGATGAGGGTTAACCCGCAGAAAGCAAGGGATGAGACCGAAGCGCTATGCCACCACCAACGCCCGCGCCGATTCCATCGCGTGCCGCGCCTGCACGAGCGTCGCGCGGGCGGCGCGGGCATCGGATGCAAGGCGCAGAAGCGCGCCCAACTGCGCGGGATCGCGGACCAATTCGCGCAAAATCGGACCGATCGCCGTCGTGCCGTCATCGCGCAAACCGGCCGTCGCGGCGGTCGGCAACGTTCGCCACGCGGGATCGACCACGGCGCGGCACACTGCGAACGGCAAGCCGCGCGCCGTCGCGATGGCCCCGGCGATATGCGATTCCATATCGACGGCCAGCGCGCCCGTCGACGAATGCAGCGAGCGCTTTTCCGCCTCGGTCTTGACGGGCGCCGTGACGCCAGCCGTCTTGCCGCGCCGCGTGACGCGCTCGACGGGCGTGCCCGCGAACGCATCGACGATGCGCGCCGACCACGCCGCATCGGTATGCAGCTCGCCGAAAGGACCGCACACGCTGTCGGCGACGATCAGCGCGCCCGGCTTCAGATCCGGTGCGAGCCCGCCCGCCGTGCCGAAGCTGACGATCCCCGAACAGCCGCGCGTGAGCGCATCGGACAGCGCGCGCTCGAGCAGATCGGCGCGCGCCGCGAATACGACATCGACGCCGCGTCCGCGCACGATCTTCGCCTCGAACGCCATGCCGGTCACGGCGACGACGGGCGCGTTCACATCGCCGCCGTCACGCGCGTGAGCCCGTCGCGCGTCAGATTGCGATAGCGCGCGAGCGCCCACAGCGGGAAGAACTTGCGATAGCCGTGGTATCGCAGATAGAACACGCGCGGAAAACCGGTCGCGGTGAAGCGCGTTTCATCCCACAGGCCGTGCTTTTGCTGCGTCTTCAGCAGATAGCCGACGCCGCGCGCGACCGCCGGATGCTCGACGAGACCGGCCGCCATCAGCCCGAGCAGCGCCCACGCCGTCTGCGACGCGGTGCTCGGCGCCTGCTCATAACCGCGATAGTCGAGCTTGTAGCTGTCGCCGTCCTCGCCCCAGCCGCCGTCGTCGTTCTGGATGCCGATGAGCCAGTCCGCCGCGCGCTTCATGCGCGTGTCCGTCGGCGCGACGCCCGCCGCGTTCAGCGCGGACATCGCCGACCAGGTGCCGTAGATGAAATTCATGCCCCAGCGCCCGTACCAGCTTCCGTCGCGCTCCTGATCTCGCACGATGTACTCGAACGCGCGACGCGCCGGCTCGCTGTTCAACGACGTCTCGCCGAGTTGCGCGAGCATCGACAGGCAGCGCGCGGAAACGTCGACGGTCGGCGGATCGAGCAGCGCGCCGTGATCCGAGAACGGGATGTTGTTCAGGTAAAACTGCGTGTTTTCGGGCTCGAACGCGCCCCAGCCGCCGTCGCTGCTCTGCATGCCGACGACCCATTCGCGCGCGCGCGCAATCGACTCGCCGTACAGCGCCGTGCCGTTTTCGCGATCGGCGCGTTCCATCGCCATCGCGACGACGGCGGTGTCGTCGACATCCGGATAGTGCGGGTTCGCGAACTGGAACGCCCAGCCGCCGGGCCGCACGTCCGGGCGGCGCGAAATCCAGTCGCCGCGCACGTCGAGAATCTGCAGCGGCACCAGCCAGTCGAGGCCGCGCCGGACCGCCGCGCGCGCCTTCGGCACGCCGGTTTCGAGCAGCGCGTGCGCCGCGAGCGACGTGTCCCACACCGGCGACAGACACGGCTGGCAATACGCTTCGCCGTCGTCGGCCGGGTCGATGACGAGCAGCTTGTCGAGCGACTTGCGCGCGATCGCGCGGTTCGGATGCTCGGGCGGATAGCCGAGCACGTCGTACATCATCACCGAGTTGGCCATCGCCGGGAAAATCGCGCCGAGGCCGTCCTCGCCGTTCAGCCGCTCGTCGACGAAACGCACGGCTTCATCGATCGCGCGTTCGCGGCCGGCTTTCGGCAGAAGCGGATCGGCGACGCGCAGAATCGAATCGACCACGCGGAAAAAGGCGAACCAGCCGCGGCTCTGGTGCCCGGCGCGCGACGGCATCCCGGTATTGACCGGCGGGTTCGTGAACACTTCGTCGATACGCACGCCGCGCGGATTGCGGGCGCGCGGGCGCTTGGCGTTGAGCACGAGCATCGGCACGATCACCGTGCGCGCCCAGTACGACACCTTCGACAGATGGAACGGGAACCACATCGGCAGACGCATGATCTCGACGGGCATCATCGGCACCGCGCGCCACGACACGACGCCGAACAGCGCGAGCAGGATACGCGTGAACACGTTCACTTTCTCCGCGCCGCCCGCGGCGAGGATTGCTGCGCGGGCGCGCTCCATGTGCGGTGCGTCGGGCGAATCGCCGATCATCTTCAGCGCGAAATACGCCTTCACGGTCGCGGAGACATCCATCGCGCCGTCGGTGAAAAGCGGCCAGCCGCCGTCCTCGCGCTGAATGCGGCGCAGATAGCGGCCGATCTTCGCTTCGAGCTTTTCGTCGGCGGTCTCGCCGAGATAGTGGACGAGCAGCACGTATTCGGCGGGAATCGTTGCGTCCGCTTCGAGTTCGTAGAGCCAGTAGCCTTCCGGATGTTGCGCCGCGAGCAGCGCATCGGTGGCGTGGTTGACGGCGGCGTCGAGCGGCGCGCCCGACACCTGCGCGCCCACGGCCGAAAGGGATAAATCGTTCATCAGCGTTCCATCGATTGATTCAACAGCGCATCCGCGGCCTTCTGGCCGGAGCGGATCGCGCCTTCGATCGTCGCGGGCAGGCCGGTCGCCGTCCAGTCGCCCGCGAGCGTGAAATTGCGCCAGCGGGTGCGCGTGGCGGCCCGCAAGCCTTCCTGCGCCGGCACGGCGGCAAACGTCGCATGTTCATCGACGACGACTTGCCAGGGCGGCGTCGGCACGGCGGGCATCCGCACGGCCTTCGCCGCTTCGCGCCAGACCGCCTGCGCGAGCTCTTCGTGCGGCGTCGCGAGCCATTGGCCGGCGCTCGACAGCGTGACCGAGAGCCGTCCGTCGGCCGCGAAAAGCCGGTCCGACATGCCGTTGACGAGACACGTCAGCGGCTCGAAGCCCACGGGTGCATCGACGGCAAAATGCACGGTGACGATCGCGCGCGATGCGTCCGGCGCGCTCAACCCCGGCACGAGGCGCCGGGCCGCATCGGGCGGCACGGCGAGCACCACGCCGTCGCCGGGCGCGAGCGTCAGCGGGTCTGCGCCGTCGAAAGCGAGCGAGCTTACACGCTCCGTCGAATCCGTGCCGGATACCCCGACGGCCGCGACGCGCGAGCCGAGCCGGATCTCCGCGCCGCCGTACTGCAAGAGCCGCAGCGCGGGCTCGACGAACGCGTGCGACAACCCGCTTCTCGCGATGAGCGGACGGCACGCCTGGCCGCCTTGCGCGACGGTTTCGCGCAGCAGGCCGGCCGCGAGTTCCGCGCTCGCCTCGGACGGATCGGCGCTGAGCATCGCGCGCAAGAGCGGGCGCGCGAGCAGGTTCCATACGCGATCCTTGCGCCGCACGCATTCTTCGACCGTGCGGCCCGGTTTCGCCCACAGGAGCGGCAGAAACGGCAGGTAGTCGGCCGGCTGCGTGCCGGGCACGCGCGCGTCGGCATCGAAGATCCAGCGCGGCAGGCGTCCGGACGACATGCGGATCGTCCACGCGTCGCCGCTCGCGACATCGAAAAAAGGATAGTCGGGCTGCGTCGGGCCGATCAGCGTATCGGTTGCGCCGATCGCGCGCAGGTACGCCATCGTCGATTGGTAGCCCGAAAGCAGCAGATGATTGCCGTTGTCGAGCGTGACGCCGAGCTTCGTATCGAAGAAAGAGCGGCAGCGTCCGCCCGCGTGAGGCGCGGCGTCGAGCAGCACGACGCGCGCGCCGCGCCGTTGCGCCTCGACCGCGGCGGCAAGACCGGCGATGCCCGCTCCGACGACGAAAACCCGCCGGGACATCAGATCAGATTGCGCGCCACGATCCACAGCAGGCGCGAGCGCGGCGTCCGCACGCGCGTGCGCGGCAGGTCGAAACCGCGTTTGAGATTGGCGTCGAGCACGGTGCGATACGCCGCCGACATGATGCGCGGCGCGCGCACCTGCGATCGCGGCGAAGCCGCCATGATCGCGTCGGACTGCGCGTAGTGGCCCTTCGCGCGCTCGGCCAGCACGGCGCACACGCGCGGCAGGCGTGCGTCGCCGACGATGCTCGCCGGATCGCTCGTCGAAATGCCTTCGCGCGCGAGCAACTCGCGCGGCAGATACACGCGGCCGATTTCGGCGTCTTCGTCGATGTCGCGCAGGATGTTGGTGAGTTGCAGCGCGCGCCCCAGATGATGCGCGAGCCGCCGGCCGGCGTCCTCGTGCATCCCGAAGATCCTCACCGACAGCCGGCCGACGGCGCTCGCCACGCGGTCGCAATAGAGGTCGAGCGTGGCTTCGTCGGGTGCGACGATATCGCCGGCGGCGTCCATCGCCATGCCGTCGATCACGGCGTGGAAGTCGTCGCGGGAAAGCCGGAAAGCCTGGATGTGCTGCGTGAGCGCTTCGAGCGATTTCTTCGGCGCGCCGGCGTAGCACGCATCGATGTCCTCGCGCCACTGGTCGAGCGCGAGCGCGCGCTCGCGGCGCGGCAGCGTGCCTTCGTCGGCGATGTCGTCGACCGCGCGGCAGAACGCGTAAATCTGGTACATCGCGTCGCGCTGCGCAGCCGGAAGGATACGCATCGCGAGATAAAACGAGCTTCCCGACGACGTTTTCGCGGCGTCGGGGGCAGGATCGTCAGCGATGATGTTGGAAACGGCCAAGACGAACTCCGCTGTGGCGCCCCCACGGGCAAATTAAGAGATCGGGCGCCGGACCCGACGCGGCCCGGCGCGCGCGGAACCACCTGGCGCTGAGCGGGACGATCAAGGAAGAAAGCCGGCGCGAGCCGGCTGCGACTGCGCCGGAAGCGGCAAAGAGTATATCAATACTTTGCCCGATTGCGCCGGAGCCGCGCGGGACATGGCGCGGCGCATCGGGCGCGGTTTCAGGGGCGGATTCAGGCGCGTTTTCAGGCAAATCCCACCGAGCGATTGCGCCCTTCGCGCTTGGCCGTGTAAAGCGCCGCATCCGCCTCGTTGATGAGCGCTTCGTACGACGACGTCACGCCGGTACGCGCACGCGCCACGCCGACGCTCGCCGTCACGGGCACGCGCGCGTTCTGCACGTCGACGGGCGTCTCGCCGATCTCCCTCCGCACTTTCTCCGCTACGATCATCGCGTCGTCGAAATTCGTGCACGGCAAGAGCAGCGCGAATTCCTCGCCGCCAAAACGCCCGAACACGTCCTGCACGCGCACGGCTTTGGCGACGCGCTCGGCCATCACGCGCAGGACCGTATCGCCGACGAGGTGGCCGCGATCGTCGTTGATGCGTTTGAAATGGTCGAGATCGAAGAGCAGCATCGACAGTTCGCCGCCGTAGCGATGCCAGCGCTGGAATTCGTCGCGCAATCGCAGCTCGAAATAGCGCCGGTTCGCGATGCCGGTCAAGCCGTCGCGGTCCGCGAATTCCTGCAGTTTCGCGACGGCTTCGTCCCGGGCGCGCTGCATCATGCTCGCGTGCGTCACGTCGGAAATCGTCACGCAGACGGCGCGCACGTCGCCCTCCAGCGTGAGCGGCATGAACGTGCAGTCCTGCTGCATGTAATCGACGCCGCCGGTGATCGGCCGGTCGTGGTCGAACTTGAAGAGATACGGGCGCTGCTCCCACGAACTGAACGCGAAGCTCCCGAGCTGGAACACGCTTTCGACCTTGCGCGTGAACCACACGCGCGGCAGTTCCGGAAAGCTCGCGAAAATCGATTTGCCGATCACTTGCTCGGCCGTCTTGCCGCTGTGGTCCTGCATGAAGCGGTTCCACATCAGCACGTTGAGGTCGCGATCGAGCACGAAGATGCCGAATCCGACACGCTCGATCACCAGCTCGCTCAGCAGATGGCGCAGGTCTTCCATTCGTCAGAGGCTCGACAGCAGCGCATCGAGCGCTTCGCTCAGATGCGCGATCGCGTCCTCGGCCATCAGCATCACGAGATGCGCGCGAAAACTGTGGTCTTCGAGCGCGAAATTCACTTCGAGCAGGAGCGCCGTCTTCCACGCGAGCATCGCGGGCTGAAAGACCTCGTCGAGCCCGATGTCCGAGCCGAGCATGCCGGGCGGCGAAAAAATCGGCGAACGGCCAAGGCGGTCGAGAATGCACGACACGCACGCGCCCATCAGCACCGTCGCGATATCGAAGACGAGCTCGGTGCGCGTCGTCGTCGTGTACGTGGACTTCGTGTAGGGATCGTCGACGAGCGCGCACAGCTGATCGACGCTGCCGCTCTTGCAGAGCACGATCGCCTCGCCCTTGATGTCCGAGCGGAAGCCCTGGCGCACGGCGGTGACGGTATCGGTGATGCCGGTCATCTCCGAAAGCGCCGCGGATGCCTCCGCCACGCTCACGACGCGCACGCGCGGCACCGACAGCTCGATGAACGTGCCGAGCAGCTTCGAAAGACGCGTCGCGGCCTGGCCCATCGCCATGTTGGCCACTTCCTGCAGCGCGTCGCGCTGATCTTCGTTGAGGGCGGTTTCAAGCATGGAGACCGTACTCCTTCAATACGGGGCGCAGCGCTTCGGGCGTCACCGGCTTCGGCAGGAAGGCGATCGCGCCGAGCGCGCGTACGCGTTCCTGGGCCATCGGCTGCACATCGGCGGATACCACAATCACGAACGTATTCAGATCTTCGTGCTGCAAGGCGTCGAGAACCTGATAGCCCGTCATGTCGGGCATCGTCAGATCGAGGAACATCACCGAGGCGCGGCCGGCCCGATAGTGCTCGAGCGCCTCGCGCCCGTTGGTCGCGTAGGAGATCTCGACGTCCCAGTCCGGGGGCAGCGCGCGCGTCAGCACCTTGCGCGCGAGCAGTGAATCATCGGCAATGACAATCGGCAACGGCATGGTCGGCAGGATCTTTTAGGCTGTTTTCGGGCGGAGAACGGTCGTGTCGACGGACACGGCGGGCTCTCGTATGGATTACGGCATCCGCGCAGCGATCTTTATAGCGATGTTCACGGAAGAACCGGCGTGAGCACTTGGGCCCGGCGGGAATGCGGGCGCTGTCGGTGATGCAGATCGGCGGCGATGAGCCAGGCGCGTCGCCTGTCGACGTCGGCGCGCCACGCGGCGGGCGGGCGCTGTGTAATCAGCGCGCGCCCAGTGCGCGATGGATGCTGGCTCTCGATCGGCGTCATGTTGCCTGCCCCGTGCGTGATCCGGAGATTCCGGAACTTGGCCTTTTTCTCCTCGCTCGGTCGCGCTGCCTGCCCGCATCTGCCGGGCAAGCGGTACTTCGCCCCGACGCGCGCCGGGAGGCTGCTTGTATTCCCCGGCCGACGCTCTCAGCGGCGTTTCGGATCGGAGGATTGCATTGTCTGATTATCAGAATGTCAAAGCAACTCGATGAGGCGCCAAGCGAGAATTAATATGATGAAATAAGGTTCGATACGGGTGAATTCTGCTCGATGTGTTCCGATGCGCTGTCAGTCCATGCTTTTGTGTACGTTTGCGCTTCCAAAAATCTCGCTAACTGCGCGCCGCGTGCAAGCTTCGTTCGACGGCCGGGAAGGCTGAATCGCGCCGATCCGGCATGCTTCGTGCGTCCTAGTTGCGGTTGCACCGTCCACGCCCGCTACCGCTTACGAAAGGTACGGGCCATGAGTAAGTTTTCCAATTCGCTGCCAAAAATGACGCTGCAACGTGAGGAGTCCGACGCCGTTCCCGCCGCGCAGTCGTGGCAGGAGGAACCGCCTTTTCCGGTGGTGCCCGAGCGCAACTTCGCCGCGCAGCGCCTCACGCTCTACGCGTTGCTGGTCGCGGCGGTCGTGCTGCCGTGCGTGTACGTCGCCATCACCGCATACACCGATTACCACGCGCGCGTCGCCGACGCCTCCGATCTGGTCGCGCGCAACGCCCGCGTCGCGGAAGAACACGCGCTGAAAGTCTTCGATCTGAACGTGACGCTCAACGAGCGCATCGTCGATCTGCTCGACGGCCTCGACGCCGCCGCGATCCGGCGAGAAAGCGCCACGATCCATCAGCGCCTCAAGGCGATCAGCGGCTCCTATCAGCAAGTTGCGGCGGCATCCGTGTTCGGCGCCGACGGCAAGCTGCTCGCGACGAGCCGCATCTGGCCGACGCCCGACATCTCCGTTGCCGAGCGCGACGATTTCGGCGGCCTGCGCGCCGGCCAGAGCCAGCGGATTTCGCGCGTGATGGTCGGCCGCGTCGCCGGCGAGCAGGTGTTCAACACGGCCATCGCGCGGCGCACGCCGGCGGGCGCGTTCGACGGCATGGTGACGATCGCGCTGCGCCCATCGTATTTCAGCGCGTTCTATCGCGAGCTGATCGGCGATAACCCGAGCGTGTCGCTCGGTCTGACGCGCGCGGACGGCGAAGTGCTCGCGTGGTATCCGCCGCGCCCGGCCGATCGCATGGCGCTCGCGGCCAGCTCGCCGCTGCGCGAGGCGTACCGCGCGGGCGGCCGAAGCGGCGTCGTCAGGATGGTTTCGGGGCTGGACGATCAGCTGAAGATCGTCGCGTTCCGGCGCGTCGGCGGGTATCCGGCCTATGTATCGAGCGGCTATCCGATCGCGACGATCTGGTCGGCATGGTGGAAGCATCTGAGCGTGCTCGCGCTCTCGATCTTCGCGCCGTGCGTCGTGCTGTGGGGCGTAATCGCGCAGTCGTTGCGGCGCCTCGCGACCGAAGAGGAAGCGTGGGAGCGCTGGCAGGCCGAAGCGTCGATGCGCCGCTCGATCGAATCGGCGTATCGGCAGGCGCGCAAGATGGAGGCGCTCGGCAATCTCGTCGGCAGCGTAGCGCACGACTTCAACAATCTGCTGATGATCGTCTCGACCAACGTGCAGATCGCGCGGCGGCGCGGCGCGCCCGGCCTCGATCGCGAACTCACGGCGATGGAACGCGCGCTGAAAAGCGGCCAGTCGCTCACGCGGCAACTGCTCGGCGTCGCGCGCAAGCAGCCGTTGCGCAGCGAGATCATCGCGATCGGCAAATGGGTGCCGGCGGGGCGCGAGTTGCTGCGCGCATCGCTCGGCGCGAAGGTGGCGCTCAGCGTCGAAGTCGCGCCGGAGGTGTGGGCGATCCGCGTCGATCCGGCGGAACTGGAGCTCGCGCTCATCAACGTCGCGGTGAACGCGCGCGACGCGATGCCCAACGGCGGCACCTTCACCGTGCGCGCCGGCAACGTGCGCTTTCGCCACGAGGACGGCTTTCCGATCACCGGCGAATTCGTGCAGATCACGCTCGAAGACAACGGCTTCGGCATGAGCGCCGAAGTGCTCGGGCGCGCGTTCGAACCGCTTTTCACGACCAAGCCGAAAGGCATGGGCACGGGCCTCGGCCTGCCGCAGGTGTTCGCGTTCTGCGAGCGCGCGGGCGGGCTCGCGACCATCGACAGCGCGATCGGCGCGGGCACCGCCGTGCGTCTGTACCTGCCGCGCGCGACGGCGGCGGCGCCCGGCGCGGCCGCGAAGCACGAACAAGCGGCGTCGCAGGAAGCGGACGGCTTGCGCGTGCTGCTCGTCGAGGACAACGAGGAAGTCGCCGCCGGCACCGAAGCGCTGCTCACGATGATGGGCCACCACGTCACCTACCTCTTCAACGCCGATGCCGCCGCGACGATGCTCGAAGCCGCGCGCGCCGACGCATCGGCCGGTTTTCCGTTCGATGTCGTGCTCTCCGACATTCACATGCCGGGGCAGATGAACGGCATCGATCTCGCCGAAATGATGCAGCGCTTTCACCCGCGCATTCCGGTGATCCTCGTCACGGGTTACGCGGAAGAGCTCGACCGCGCGCGGCAGGTCGGCGCGCGCGTGCTGTCGAAGCCGTTCGACATCGCGCTGCTCGACGCGCTCCTGCGCGCGATCCGCGACGGCGCGACGCCTTCCGATCTGCGCGCGGCGCGTTCGGTCGATCGCTGAACCGCCCGCGCTGCAATCGACTTTTGCACGCGCGTTTGTAAAAGCGCCGGCTCCTTTTCCCGCGCCGTGCCGCTCGCGCCGGTTCACGCGCATCCGGCACGCGAGTTGCGTGAATGCCGACATGCGCGGCGACCGACGTCGCCGATTTTCGGAATTCGCCCATCCGCAGGAGGCGTACATGCGACACACCGTCATCGGAGTTTTCGACACCTATGCACAGGCCGAGGACGCGCGCTCGGCCCTGATCGCCGCCGGCTTCCTGCGCGCGGATATCGAACTACAGGCCAATCCCAAGCGCGACGATGCAGCCGCGCCGTCCGACATGCCCGATGCCGTCACGCATCAGGAGCCGGGCGTGCTCGCCAACATCGAGCGCTTCTTCAGCATGCTCTTCGGCGGACGCGATCAGCCGCCGGAAGTCGCGCACTATTCCGAGGCCGTGCGGCGCGGTGCGATCCTCGTCGCCGTCGAAACGCCGAGCGTCGAGCAGGCCGACATCGCGCGCGCGACGCTGTCCGATCAGGGCGCGATCGATATCGATGAACGCGCGGCAAGCTGGACGACGCTCGAACACGGCACGTCCGCGGCGGCCGCCGATGACCGCGATCATTCGGTGCTCGACGAACTGGGCCTCGGACGCGGCAGCGCGGTGCCGGGACGCGAGCCGGTGAACGATCCCGACCAGACGCCGTCGCGTGCGCGGGCTTATCCGCACGCCGATGTCGGCGATCCGGCCGCGCTGACGCCGCGCGATTACGTCAGCGATCCCGCCGACGATCCGCTGATGCCGCGCGGCGGCATGTCGCAATCGCAGTCCCAATCCCAGTCGATGACGAGCGACGCCGAACGCACCGCCCGCGATCCGCTCGCCGGTCGCGACCCGGTCACGGGCCGGGATTCGTACGCGACGACCGGCGCCGATCCGCTCGCCGATCCGCTCGCCGGGACGCCCGCCGATCCGCTCGCGGCGCGCACCGAACTCGCGGGCGATTCGCTATCGGAGCGCGACGCCATCGCGGGCCGCGATCCGCTGCGCACGACCGGCGCGGTGCCGCCCGAGCGCGCTCCGTTGCCCGGCGTGCGTACCGACACGGCGTCCGAATGGCGCTCCGTCGAACCGTTGAGCCCGCTCGACGAACCCGCGACGCCGTCTCAGGCGGGCGCGGCGCGCGCGGCGGGATCGTCGCCCGATCCGGTTGTCGCTTCGGCGGGAACGCAGGCGGGCGGGCCGGTCGGACCCATCGGAAATCCGCAAAACGTGCCCAATGAATTCATGGAGTACGAAGACGACTTCCGCGCCGATTACGCATCGAAGTATTCGGCGACGGGCGAGCCTTACGAGGACTATCAGGGCGCGTATCGCTACGGCGCGACGCTCGGCAACGACGATCGATTCCGCAGCCGCACCTGGGACGATCAGATGGAATACGAAACGCGCCGCGACTGGGAGAGCAAGCACCCCGAAGGCGATACGTGGGAACGCTTCAAGGCGGCGATTCGTCACGGCTGGGATCGTGTGACGGGACATCATCACGTCTGAGTTCCGAGCCGCTCACGACAACGGCCCGCTTGCGCGGGCCGTCTTTTCGTGTGAACGGTGAGCGCTCAGGCCGCCCGATCCCGCACCCATGCGACGTACTTGTCCATGAACGTCTGCAGATATTTGCGCGTGTCTTCGCTCACGATATTGCCGTTTTCGTCGATGCGCTTTTCGTCGTGCTTGATGTACATCTCCGGCTGATTCATCAGCACGATGTCGAGGTACGCGCACACGCCGCGCAGATGCGACTGCGCGATCGCCGTGCCGATCGCCCCGACCGACGTCCCGATGATCGCGCCCGGCTTGCCGCCCCACGCGCTTTGTCCCCACGGACGCGAGCCCCAGTCGAGCGCGTTCTTCAGCACACCGGGAATCGAGCGGTTGTATTCCGGCGTGACGATCAAGAGGCCGTTTGCTTCGGCGATCTTCTGCTTGAACGTGCGCGCGGCTTCGGGAAAGTCGCTGTCGTAGTCCTGGCTGTACAACGGCAGGCTACCGATGTCGAGAAACTCGAACGAGAAATCGCCCGGCGCGAGCGACACGAGCGCATGCGCGAGCTGCTTGTTGAACGAACCCTGTCGCAGACTGCCGACGACCACCGCGATCTTTAAGGCCATGAGATCTTCCCCGTCAAAGGTATGAAAAGGCGGATGAAGCGTTCCGGACAACGCCGTCCTCGCGACGACGCGCGTGCACATGATAGGCGCATCGCGGGTCGGCCGTCTTCAATGCGCGCAGTCAATCGGGACTATTTTTGCGATGAATCGAGCAATGTACCTCGCGCCGCGCCACTACGCGGTTCACAGTGAGCTATCCCCATGGTTATCCACAGTTTCTGTGGATAAGTCGAGAGTAACTTTCATTCCGGTAATTTTCTGATTCAACCACGAAACAAAGCGCCCCAAGTCGCGCAAAAAGGTCGTACGAATCGGAACGCATCCTTGCTGATCGCGTAAAAATCTCCGCATTAAGTGAGCGATTACTTGCCATCGCGGGCCCGCATTCATCCACTCTGAACAACAATGTGTTGGCTCAATCAGTATTTTTGTCCAATAGGAATCCTCCTAGACTGCCTCTCAAGCGTCGGCCCGACGCACACGCATCCAGGAGATTCAAATGAAAAGCTCATTGATCGGCGGTCTCGTTTTGTCGGCGCTTCTCGCCACCGCGCCCGCTTTTGCGCAATCGACGCCTGTGGGCAAGACCCGCGCCGAAGTGAAAGCGGAGCTACAGAGCGCGCGTCGCGCGGGCGATCTGGATGCGGTCAACGCGCTGAGCTATCCGCAATTGCGTCCTTATCAGGAACGCCACGCACAGCTTCAGGCCGGCGTGCGCGACGGTTCCAGCGCGCACTGAACAGCAGCGATTTCGATAATCAGAGGAAGCAGTCTGAACTGGCCCTCCTCCACCGTCGGAATGAAGGTGGTTCGCCCGGTGCCCCCGCGCCGGGCTTTTTTTTCGCGGTCAGAGCAAAGCCACGTTCAGTACGCGTAGCCCGCGATGATGAGACCGAAGACCGGCAGCATGATGGCGAGCTCCGAGGGAAAAAGGTGAGACGTTTCGGGAGCCTCCCCACGGTGAGCCAGCCGATACAGCCGCGCCTCACTTATAGCCGGATCATCGGGATCGCGAAGCAATTTCGGCAGCTCAGTCACATTCTTAAGTGGACCACCCAAGCCATTGTTCTTTAACGCATTCGACTTGCTTGACCACGATGCGGCGCGGCATGTACTTCGAGCCGCCCGGTCATCGTTTCGAAACGCGCCGGCTTCGGCTATGCGACGCGCTCCGCTAAAGGTGAGCAGATTCGGGAGTCAGGAAAAGGCCTTGTCGCCAGGCCGCAGCCCAGGAATAAAACCCAGTCGGCACAGCTACTTGCGCTTCCCGCGGTTATTTACCCGCGTCATGGATACGCCTTGAGGTGAGGAAATTCGGGAGCCACTCGGCGGACGGAACGGCACTTGCTGCTCTGTCAGCCCTCGTACTTCTCACCCACCCCGGCAACATGACCATCAAAAGACCTTGGACATACGGCGCTGCGGCGCTGGCTCTGATCGGCGGCGTCGCGACGCTGGCTGCATGCGCGTCGAACGGGGCGCGCCCAAGCGGCAACGACAACGTGCCCGAACCGTCGAAGGCCGTCGACATCGATCGCTATCTCGGTCACTGGCACGAGTTCGCGCGTTACGAAAATCGCTTCGAGCGCAATTGCGAAGCCGTCACGGCGAACTACGCGCGTCGCGAGGACGGGCTCGTATCCGTCGTCAACGCGTGCAGGCAAGGCGGGCTGAGCGGTCCGTACCGGTCGGCGGAAGGACGCGCGAAGATCGTCCCCGGATCGAATGGGACGAAGCTGAAGGTGTCGTTCTTCGGTCCGTTCTATGTCGGCGACTACTGGATTCTCGATCACGCCGACGATTACACGTGGTCCATCGTCGGCGAACCGACCGGGCGTTATCTGTGGATTTTGACGCGCGAGGCGAAGCCTTCGGCGGAGTTGCGTCGCACGCTGATCGAGCGCACGCGCGCGCTCGGTTACGACGTCACGATGCTGCGCGAAACGCAGCAAGGCTGACTTTTCAGCTTGCCTTGCAAGCGACGAGCAGCGAGTTCTGATTGTTCTCGGTCGACTGGCCAAGCACGTCGTAGCCGTTCGGACAGAGCGCCTTCGCGTTGTCCGTGCAATTGCGCCATCCGCCGTAGGCGGGGCATTGAATCTGTTGCGTCGGACGCCCGTCGGCGGAGAAAAGCGGCGGCGCGCTGCTGCATCCGGCGAGCGCCCACGCGCTGCCCGCCAGCATGATCAAAAGGCCGAGTTTTCTGCCGAGTTCCGTCGCGCTTTTCATCCGCTACCCCTTTGATTCTTGGTCGTTATTTTTCGATTTCGGGAGTATGCCACGCGAAGCTTTCGCGACAATTCGCCTGTTCGCAAAAGTGCGTCAGACGGCGATGCCGAGCGCCGCGATCTTCTTGTACAACGTCGCCCGTCCGATGCCGATTTTCTCCGCCGCATCCGCGACCCGACCGCCGCTCGCGCGCAACGCATCCGAGAGAAAGCGCCGCTCGAAATCGGCCATCGCGTCGGCGTACGACACGTTCGGCGGCTCGTCGCCTTCCTGGGCGACGGGTTCGGCCTGCGCCGCGATCGCCACTCGCCCCGCATCGATGAACGCGGAGAGCGCGCGGGCGTCGATGTGCTCGGTTTCGGACAGCATCAACGCGCGTTCGAGCGTGTTGCGCAGTTCGCGGACATTGCCGGGCCAGGAATACGCCTCGAGCAGTTGGAGGCCATCTTTATGCAGCACGAAATGGCCGACGTGCCCCGGCCGCGTATCGGCGGACAGGTCTTCGAGGATCGCGTAAGCGAGCGCTTCGATATCGGCGAGCCGGTCGCGCAACGGCGGCGCGTGGATCGTCAGCACGTTCAGCCGATAGAACAGGTCCGCGCGAAAGCGTCCCGCCGCGACGAGCGCGGGCAGATCGGCGGAGGTCGCCGCGATGATGCGGACATCCGCGCGCACGATGCGATTCGAGCCGAGCGGCTCGAACTCCTTGTCCTGCAGCACGCGCAGCAGCTTGCCCTGAAGCGGCAGCGGCATATCGCCGATTTCGTCGAGGAAAAGCGTGCCGCCATCGGCGAGTTCGAACTTGCCGACGCGCCCTTTCCGCTCCGCGCCCGTGTACGCGCCCGCCGCCGCGCCGAAGAACTCGACTTCGAGCAGCGTGTCGGGGATCGCCGCGACGTTGACGGTCACGAGCGGCTTACCCGCGCGCGTCGACGCGCCGTGGATCGAATGCGCGAGCAGTTCCTTGCCGGTGCCGGTTTCGCCGAGCAGAAGCACGGGCGAATCGACGAGCGCCGCACGCCGCGCCTGACGTTTCACTTCGAGACTGACCGGGCTCGTGCCGACGAAGCTCGAAAACGTATACTTCGCGCGCCGCGCCTGCGCGAGCGACTGGCGCGTCGCGATCAGTTCCTGCTGCACGCGCGAGTAATGCGCGAACAGCGGCGTGAGCGCCTTCATCTCGTCGAAGAGCGCGAAGCCGATCGCGCCGACCGTCGCGCCCGAGTCGTCCTTTAGCGGCAGACGCGTGACGACGAGCGGCTCGCGATCCGTTTCCAGCACGTCGAGCAGAATCGGCTTGCCGGTCGCGACGACCTCGCGCATCAGGCTGTTCGGAATCACCGCTTCGCAGTCGAGTCCGATCGCGTCGAGCGGACGTCGAAGCCGAAGCGCGCCGCGTAGCGCTTGTTGATCCACACGACGCGCGCGTCCGCGTCGACGATGAAGGTGCCTTCGCTCAGATTCTCGAAGGTCTTGAAAAGCGACTCCATCGCGCGGCGCATCACGTCGCTGTAGTCCGCCGGCACGTTGATCCAGTCGTTGCGCATGGCGCCCAAAGTCTCCGTTTTCTCCATATCGAGACGACTATCTCAATCCGGAGACGCGCCCGCTATCCGCATCTGCACTAGTTCTCAATGCTGTATGCAGCTGTTTCGATAGACGAGGATGTCTCCTTTCGGAGACATTTTCCTGAAACCTTGCGATGTCATCTTCCCCTGATGCCTGTCGCGCCTGAGTTTCAGCACACTGGCACGGAAAGTGCATTTTGCACGCGCGGTGCGTTATCCATGCGCCGGCAGCGCTTCCGGAAGAGGCGCGCTGACAGTTTCAAAGAACAACCATCACGGAGACTCAATGTCGTTCATCATCGTGCTCGCCGCCCTGGCGTTCCTGATGCTCGCCGCCTATCGCGGCTACAGCGTCATTCTTTTTGCGCCGATCGCCGCGCTCGCGGCCGTCCTCCTCACCGATCCCGCTGCCGTCGCGCCCGTTTTCTCCGGCATCTTCATGGAGAAGATGGTCGGCTTCGTGAAGCTCTACTTTCCTGTGTTTCTGCTCGGCGCGGTGTTCGGCAAGGTCATCGAGCTGTCGGGATTCTCGGAGTCGATCGTCGCCGCAGCCATTCGATACATCGGCAAGTCGCGCGTGAATGCGGTGATCGTCGCGGTGTGCGCGTTGCTCACCTATGGCGGCGTGTCGCTGTTCGTCGTCGTGTTCGCGGTGTATCCGTTCGCGGCTGAGATGTATCGGCAGAGCAATATTCCGAAGCGTCTGATGCCGGGCGCGATTGCGCTGGGCGCGTTCTCGTTCACGATGGATTCGCTGCCGGGCACGCCGCAGATTCAGAACATCATCCCGACGACGTTCTTCAAGACGACTGGCTGGGCCGCGCCGTGGCTCGGCGTGATCGGTTCGCTGTTCATTATCGTCGTCGGCCTGGCGTTTCTCGAATGGCGCCGGCGCTCGGCGATGGCCAAGGGCGAAGGCTACGGCACGTCGCTCGTGAATGAGCCGGAGCGTGTGGAATCGACGTCGCTGCCGAATCCGATGCTCGCGATCGCGCCGCTGATTCTCGTCGGCGTTGCCAACTTCGCGCTGACGAAGTGGATTCCGACGTGGTATGGCGCGAGCTATACCGTGCCGCCGGAAGTGCTGCCGGGCGTGCATGCGCCTGTCACGACGGCTGTCAAAACCGTCGTCGCGATCTGGGCGGTGGAAGGTGCGTTGCTGCTTGGCATCGTGCTCGTTCTGCTGACCGCGTTTTCGCGCGTGAAGGAGCGGTTCGCGGTGGGGACGCGGGCGGCCGTTGCGGGGGCGCTCCTCGCGGCGATGAACACGGCTTCCGAATATGGCTTCGGTGGTGTGATCGCGGCTTTGCCAGGGTTTCTCGTGGTCAGCGATGCGCTCAAGAGCATTCCCAATCCGCTCGTCAATGCGGCTATCTCCGTTTCGTCACTCGCGGGGATTACGGGGTCTGCTTCCGGCGGGATGAGTATCGCGCTTGCTGCCATGTCGGATACGTTTATCGCTGGCGCTCAAGCTGCACATATTCCTTTGGAAGTGCTGCATCGCGTTGTGGCTATGGCCTCCGGTGGTATGGATACGCTGCCGCATAACGGTGCTGTTATTACTCTTCTGGCCGTGACCGGGCTCACGCATCGCGAGTCTTATCGCGATATTTTCGCTGTGACCATCATCAAGACTTTGGCTGTGTTCTTTGTTATCGCGGTTTATTACGCGACCGGAATTGTTTGATTTTTTTCGGTTTACGCCGGATCCCGTTTTCTTAGTGGTCTATTAGCGTTGCCCCTGTGCGGGGCGGCACCTACTTTCTTTGCTGATGCAAAGAAAGTAGGCAAAGAAAGCAGCTTTTCAAGCCCGCGGTCACACGCACGTTGGGTAGTACTCTCGTCCTAGGCGGCACTCGCCTAAAGAGTGCCCTCGAAGGACTAACCGGGCTTGGCTCGCGCACGGTCTGCCGCCCGAAACCGTTGAGAACGCTGGTTCAGCACGAAATGGCTTCGGCACAGCGCTACGCGCTGCCGCCGGGTCCGCAAGGGAAACCAACGTGAGGCAAGTGCAGTGAGATGGAGGCGTTAGTGAAGAAGCGCATGCATCCCCGCTTGACCGGTCGGCCGCGAAGCGGGCTGGAGCTATTTCGTGCTGAACCAGTTTGTTATGTGGTGCGATGTTACAGACCGTGCGCGAGCCAAGCCCGATTAGGTGTTTGAGGGCACTCTTTAGGCAGCCCACGATGGACGAGAGGACTACCCAAATTGCGTGTGACCGCGGGCGTATCAGTAGCTGCTTTCTTTGCTTACTTTCTTTGCAGCAGCAAAGAAAGTGAGTGCCGCCCCGCACAGGGGCAGTGCTAATAGACCGACACGATCACGGGATCCGGCGAAAAAAAAGAAAAAACCCTAATTTACGCACAGCAAGCCAACACACCAAACTCCGCAGAACCCGATCAAAACCCCGGAAAGAAGGAAAAAACCCGCATATGACCCAAACCGCATTGAACAAAGCGCTCGCCGGCAAGACGGCATTGGTCACCGGCTCGACGAGCGGCATCGGCCTCGGCATCGCGACGGCACTCGCACAGGCAGGCGCGAATCTCGTGCTCAACGGTTTCGGCGATATCGAAGGCGCGCTGAAGCAGATCGAAGCCACCGGCGTGAAAGCGGTCCACCATCCCGCCGACATGACGAAGCCCGAAGAAATCGAAGCGATGATCGCCTTCGCAAACGAGCAATTCGGCGCCGTCGATGTCCTCGTCAACAACGCCGGCATCCAGCACGTCGCGACCATCGACGAATTCCCGGTCGATCGCTGGGACGCGATCATCGCGATTAACCTCAGCTCGGCGTTCCACACGATGCGCGTCGCGCTGCCGCAAATGCGCGCGCGCAACTGGGGCCGCGTCATCAATATCGCGTCGGTGCACGGGCTCGTCGGCTCGGCGGGCAAATCGGCGTACGTCGCCGCGAAACACGGCATTCTCGGCCTGACCAAAGTCGCCGCGCTCGAAAACGCCCGCACCGGCGTGACCGTCAACGCAATCTGCCCAGGCTTCGTGCTCACGCCGCTCGTGCAGAAACAGATCGACGATCTCGCCGCCCGCGACTCGCTCACGCCGGACGCGGCCCGCGCCAAGCTGCTCGGCGACAAACAGCCGTCCGCGCAATTCGTGACGGCGCAGCAGATCGGCGATATGGCCGTGTTCCTCTGCTCCGATGCCGCCAGCGAAATGCGCGGCTCGGCGCTGCAAATCGACGGCGGATGGAGCGCGCAGTAACTGACGCGCCCCTATCGGCGACAAATCGCCACACTTGAGCGTTTCAGTCGGATTCCCCTAAAGATTGTGGGGCCAATCGCCGTTATGTCCTTGTAATAAGACGCGCGCCGCCTTCGAAAAGCGGCGCGCGACGCGAAGAAGAATCAAGGACACCATGCGCAATAATCAGCCCGTAACCCAGCAAGAGTTCGAATTCCCCGCCTCGGCGATGCTCGTCTCCGCCACCGACCTTTCCGGCAACATCCAGTACTGCAATCCGGCTTTCGTGTCGGTGTCGGGCTTCTCGCGCGACGAGCTGGTCGGCCAGCCGCACAACCTCATCCGGCATCCCGACATGCCGCGCGAAGCGTTCGCCGATCTCTGGTCGACCGTGCGCGCCGGCCGCTCGTGGACCGCGCTCGTCAAGAATCGCCGCAAGAACGGCGATCACTACTGGGTGCGCGCGAACGTCACGCCGGTGATGGACCACGGCAAGGTCGTCGGCTATCTCTCCGTGCGCGTGAAGCCGACGCGCGATGAAGTCCGCGACGCCACCGCGCTCTACGCGCAGATCAAGGCCGGCAACGCGTCGCGACGCCTCGTGCGCGGCGCGCTCGTGAAGAACGGCATTGCGGGCAAGCTCGCGGCGCTCGCGAACCTGCCGGTGAGTTCGCGTCTCGCCACGGCTTTCGCCGCCGTGCCCGTCAGCATGCTGGTCGCGGCGCTGGCAGGATGGCGCGGCGCGCCGCCGCTGCCCTTCTGGATCGCGCTCGGCGTGAGTTCCGTTGCGAGCTTCGTGGGCTGGCTCGCGCTTTCGCGTCAGGTCGATGCGCCCGTCCGCACGATGTCCGGTTTCGCGGCGCGCATGGCCGCGGGCGATCTGACCGCCGACATGCCCGATGCGCGTCACGACGATCTCGGCGACGTGCAGCGCGCGCTCGGGCAGTTGAAGGCGAATCTCGCGGCGATCGTCTTCGACGTGCGCGGCCAGATCGGCGGCATGCTCGAGGCCGCCAACGAGATTTCGAGCGGCAACACGGACTTGTCGCGCCGCACGGAGATGCAGGCCGCATCGCTCGAACAGACGGCCGCGACGATGGATCAGCTCACGACGACCGTGCAAGGCAACGCCGACGCCACCGTGCGCGCGCTGGAAGTCGTCAAGGAAGCGCAGGCCGCGGCGGACGACGGCGGGCGCATCGCGAGCCAGGTCGAGCAGACGATGGCAGGCATCACGGCGGCGTCGCGGCGCATCGCGGACATCACCGATGTCATCGACGGCATCGCGTTCCAGACCAACATCCTCGCGCTAAACGCGGCCGTCGAGGCGGCGCGCGCGGGCGAAGCGGGCCGCTCGTTCGCGGTCGTCGCGACCGAAGTGCGCAATCTGGCGCAGCGCTGCGCGGCATCGGCGAAGGAAATCGAAGGCGTCGTCGCGACGAGCGTCGCGCAGATCGCGGAAGGCACGAGCCTCGTCGCGCGCACGACGAGCCAGATGCGCGCCATCGACGAAGCGGTGAACCGCGTATCGGCGATCATCATGGAAGTCGCGAAGGCGAGCGGCGAGCAGGCCGAGGGCATCGCGCAGGTGAATCAGGCGGTCGCGCATCTCGACGATTCGACCCAGCAGAACGCCGCGCTCGTCGAGCAGGCGGCGGCCACCGCGCAGCGCCTCGCGGAACGCGCGGTCGTGCTCGACGAAGCCGTGCGCCTCTTTACCGTGGCGAAGGCTTAGGATCGCTTGGTACTATCGGACATTGCCCACGAGGAGTGTCTCCGATGACCGCTGAGAACAATCGCACGGAAGAAGCGCGAGCGATGGAACGTATCGTCAACGCGACGCGCCAGGTTCAGTCCGCTTTCCTGGCGCTGCAAAAGCAGTTTCCGCCCGAAGGCGACGGCCGGCCTTCGCAGATGGCGCTGCAGACCTTCGACGCCGCGCTTCAGGAACTCGAAGACGCGCAAGCCGCCTTCGACACCATGCTCAACGATCTGTTCGACGGCAACCGCTAAATCGCCACGTTCTCGCGCGGGCCGTTCAGCGCGGTTTCATCGCCGGCGTCGTTGAGGCCCGCCCACGGCACGCCGTCGGCGGACTGGCGGCGCGCGGCGGCCACGCACGCTTCGACCAGCTCCCTGAACGACACCGCCGCCGAACTCGTACGCACGAGCACTTCGCCTTGCAGCGAACTTTCGGGGAAGATCAAGCCGACGATCAGTTCCGCCGACGGCGCGCGCTGATGCAGACGCCGCAGCAGGTTGCGCAGATACGGCGGCGACTCGGCGGCATCGAACGACACGACGCAGATGATCGTCACGCCGGCGAGATCGACCTCGCCGAAGCGTCCGCGCGAAAAGCGCTCGTAGCCCGCGAGGTCCGCGTACAGGCCGTGCTTGCGAAACAGCTGCACGGCGATGGTCGCCGCGAGATCGTCGAGCTCGCTTCTCCCCGCGATGCAGAGCACCGACGCCGTGTGGCCTTCCTTCTGCGCATCGAAGCGCGCGGGCGGCGTCTCGGGCGCGATGCGCGGCCCGTCGTCGGGCGATTCGAAACTCGCGGGCAAGTCCTCTTTCGGCGCGACGGTGACGGCCGTGTCCTCCGCATCCTCCAGCCCTTCGATGATGTCGAGCGCCGACTCGTTGATGCGCCGCAACTGATCCGCCGTGACGACGCCGCGCAGCACGTCGTTATGCGCGTAGCGCAAGCCTTCGAGCGCGACATCGTCGTAATACGCGATCAGAGAGCGTTCCTTGAGCAACGTCTCGGCCTGCACGAGCGCCTCGTCGGGATCGTTCGCGAGCAGGCGCTGATAGAAGTTCTCGGCGGGCGTGAGCGCGGGCCGGTCGCCGAACAGCACGTCGAGAAATTCGAGGCGATCGACATGGCGGCCGAGAATCACGAGGCAGAGCGTGAGCGGCGTCGAGAGCACGAGGCCGATCGGCCCCCAGATCCAGCTCCAGAAAATCGCCGCGACGATCACCGCGAACGGCGACAGGCCCGTGCTATGCCCGTACAGCAGCGGCTCGACGACTTGACCCGCGACGATGTCCGTCACGCCGAAGAGCACGATGGTCCACACGAGCATCGCCCAGCCGGGACCGACGGCCGCCGCGAACACGACCGCGACGATCGCCGCGATCCACGTTCCGACATACGGCACGAAGCGCAGAAGCGCGGTCATCACGCCGAAGAGCAGCGCGCCCGGCACGCCGATGATCGCGAGCCCGATCGAAATGACGATGCCCACGCCCACGTTGATGCCGAGCTGCGCGAGGAAGTAGCGCGACAGGCGCCGCGCGGCTTCGTCCATCGCGGTGGTCGCCCGATGCAGGTCGCGCGAGCCGAAAAGCCGTATCAGCCGGTCGCGCAGATCTTCGCGCTGAAGCAGGATGAACACCGCGACCACGAGCACGATGCCGGTGGTTTCCAGCGGACTGATGATCGGCGACAGAAAGCGCTGCGCGAGTTCCAGCGGCGTCGGCGTGGGCTCGTGCACTTCGACGGGCATCGGCTGGTCGATCGGCGAAGCGGCCGGATTGTCCTCGTTCTTCGGCTCCTGCTCGCGCGCGGGCGAAATCCGCTTCAGCGCGCGCGATGCGCGGCCGAGAAACTCATCGGCGCGGCCGACAGTCATCTTCTGCACGGAATCGATTTTGCGCTCGACGGCGACCTGATACTTCGGCAGATCGCCCGCGAGCTGCGCGACCTGAGCGCCGATCAGCGCGCCGACCGCCGTCAGCACCGACAGCGCGACCACTACGGCGACGATCACGGAAGGCACTTGCCCGAACCGCAGCCGCCGCAGGAAATCGACGAACGGCGCGAGCAGAAAGCTCAGCAGAATCGCGAGGATGATCGGGATCATCACCGCGCGGCCGAAGTACAGCGCGCAAATGACGATGACGCCTGTCACGAGCGACGCCAGCGCGCGCACGCCGGGCGCTTCCGGCGGCAGGATCTTCGCGGGTGGCCGGCGCGGCCCGGGTGCTTGCGGCATGGAAACGGCTCGCTTTTAGTGTGTGGTCGGCGTGGAACGGCCAGTGCGCAGGCCGGAGCAACGTTGCATTATGCAAGACGCGTGCCGTCGATAAGCCGTTCGCCGCGAATAAGGTGAGCGCCTCCGGGATTCAAATTCGGCTGCGATCGGTTCAATGGTGAGGCAATACGGGAGCGAGCGCGCCGGAACAAACGCTGGTCTGGTTGTAAGAAGGGTGATCGGCCAATGCACCGGCGCGCGGACTACACTGAATCACGCTCTGCATTGGAGTCCGCCATGAACGCGATCCGCGCTTCAGTCGTAGTCATATCGGCATTCGCCGTCACATCGGCGTTCGCGCAGCTTCATCCGAGCGCCGAAACCGACATGTACGCGCCGCAAAACAGCACCAAGCTCATGCCGAACGCGCCGCTCGGCAGTCAATACCCGACGCACGGCAACGCGCAGGCCGGCGAGCTCAATCTCAATCCGAGCGATCCGCGCGCGCAGCTCGTCAACGGCCTGCCGAACAACGCCAACAGCGGCGGATACGGTTCGCCGCTCGCCGGCAACAAGGCGAACGTGCCGCGCGGCGAATAAATGACGTGGGTCCGCGCACCGAAAGCGCGCTCACCATTCTCGTTTCGAGAATGGTGATTTGAAAATCGACGGGATTCTCCTCATCGCGGCAAGAACCGATACTCGATTCACAGGACGGGACGTCTCCCGGCCATCAACCGAATCAGGGAATCTGCCGTGAAGATCTATCACCATCCGCTGTCCGGGCACTCGCACCGCGCGCGTCTCTTCCTGAATCTGCTGGGCGTCGAACACGAAGAAGCGTTCGTCGATCTCGCCGCCGCCGCGCACAAGACGCCCGACTATCTGAAGCTGAACCGCTTCGGCCAGATTCCCGTGCTCGTCGATGGCGACACGGTTATCGCCGATTCGAACGCGATCCTCGTCTATCTCGCGAAAAAAGCCGGCAACACGAAGTGGCTGCCCGAAACGCCCGCCGAAGCCGCCGCCGTGCAGCGCTGGCTCTCCGTCGCGGCCGGGCAGATCGCGTTCGGTCCCGCCGCCGCGCGTCTCATCACCGTGTTCGGCGCGAAGTTCGACGCGAACGAAGTCATCGCCCGCGCGCACAACGTCCTCAAGGTGCTCGACGCGGAACTGGCGAATCGCGACTGGATCGCCGATATCGACGAGACCGCCGCCGCGCACCCGACCATCGCGGATGTCGCGCTCTACAGCTATATCTCGAGCGCGCCCGAAGGCAACGTCGACCTTTCCGCCTACGCGAACGTGAACGCGTGGCTGAAGCGCGTCGAAGCGCTGAAAGGTTTCGTTCCGTTCCAAAAGACGGCCGCGGGTCTCGCGGCGTAAAGTGAGCGCGGCGGCCGGCTCGCGCCGTGCCGCCGCGCCCGAATCGAAGAGGCATACGATCATGTCCGCTTCCGCGCTTGGCAATGTCAAACAGGTCGCCACGCCCTCGCCGTGGCATCGCGGCGAACTCGCCATTCAGAAGGCTTTCGGCGTCGACGAGCGCATGGACGGCGTCGGCCGGCGCGTCGTGCGCGATTACATGCCGGATCAGCATCGCCAGTTCTTCGGGCAACTGCCGTTCATCGTGGCCGGTTCCGTCGATGAACGCGGCGATCCGTGGGCGACGCTGCTCGCCGGGCATCCCGGCTTCATGCACGCGACCGATGCCAAAACGCTGTCGATGAGCCCCGCCCGCGATCCGCTCGATCCCGCCGACGCCGGCATGCACGATGGCGCGTCGATCGGCCTGCTCGGCATCGAAATGCACACGCGCCGCCGCAATCGCATGAACGGCGTGATTCATCGCGATGGCGCGAACCTCGCGTTCGACGTGGCCGTCGAACAGAGCTTCGGCAATTGCCCGCAGTACATCCAGTTGCGCGATTTCGAGTTCGTGCGCGATCCTTCCTTGCCGTCGCCGGTCGAGCCGCTCGAATCCGACGCCCTTTCGCCGCGCGCAAAAGCGATGATCGCGAACGCGGATACGTTCTTCGTCGCGTCGTATTTCGATCGCGAGGACGGGCATCGGCAAGTGGACGTGTCGCATCGCGGCGGCAAACCGGGTTTCGTGCGCCTGTCGGACGACGGCTCGCTCACGATTCCCGATTTCGCCGGCAATCTCTTCTTCAACACGCTCGGCAACATTCTCGTGAACGCTCGCGCGGGACTCGTGTTCGCGGACTTCGAAACCGGCGACATGATGCAGCTCGCGGGCGACGCGGAAGTGCTGCTCGACTCGCCCGAAACCGCCGCATTTCAGGGCGCGGAACGGCTGTGGCGCTTCACGCCGCGCCGCATCGTGTATCGCGCCGAGGCGCTGCCCTTGCGATGGAAAGCGCGCAGCGACGGCGCATCGCCCAATTCGCTGATGACCGGCGACTGGACGCAAGTGGCCGAGCGCCTGAAGGCGGCCACGCTCGCGAACGTGTGGCGCGCGTTTCGCGTGAGCAGAATCGTCGATGAGAGCGATGCGATCCGCTCGTTCCATCTCGAACCCGCCGATGGCGCGGGCATCGTTCCGCACAAGGCCGGTCAGCATCTGCCGATCCGCGTGACGCTGCCGGGCGAGGCGAAACCGCAGATTCGCACGTACACGCTGTCGGTCGCGCCGTCGGACGGCGTGTATCGCATCAGCGTGAAGCGCGACGGGCGCGTGTCGGCACATCTGCACGACACGCTGAAAGCGGGCGACGTCATCGAGGCGCGCGCGCCCGCCGGAGACTTCACGATCGATCCGTTCGAGCAGCGTCCCGCCGTGCTGATGGCGGCGGGCGTCGGCATCACGCCGATGCTCGCGATGTTGCGGCACATCGTCTACGAAGGCTTGAGGAAGCGCCGCGTGCGGCCGGTGTGGATGATCGTGTCGGCGCATTCGCTCGCGAGCCGCGCGTTCTCGCGCGAAATCGATGCGCTCGCGCAGAGCGCGGGCGGCGCGGTGACCGTGATCCGCGTGCTCAGCGACACGAACGGCGCGCAAATGGACCGCGATTACGACGTGTCCGGGCGCATCGACATCGATCTGCTGACGAGCCGTCTGCCCTTCAACGACTACGACTTCTATCTGTGCGGGCCGGGCGCGTTCATGCAGTCGATCTACGATGGCCTGCGCGCGCTCAATGTCGCCGATGCGCGCGTGCATGCGGAAGCGTTCGGTCCATCGGCGCTCAAGCGCACGGCGGATCGCGGCGCCGACGTCAAGCCGATGCGTCCCGCCGCGACCGAGTCCGTGAAGATCGAATTCCTGAAGTCGGGCGCGAGCGCGCAATGGCAGCCGGGCAGCGGCACCTTGCTGGAACTCGCCGAAGCGAGCGGTCTGTCGCCCGAGTTCAACTGCCGCGGCGGCACTTGCGGCACATGCCGGACGCGCATCGCGAAAGGCGCGGTGTCGTATGAAAGCGAGCCGGCGTTTCATGTCGGCGATGACGAAGCGCTGATCTGCTGCGCGATGCCCGCCGCCGAAGGAGACACGCTCGAACTCGATCTGTAACGATTGTGCCCCGCGCGCATATCCGTGAGAATGCACGGCATCTCAAGCCTGCATGTCTCGTGCTTTCCCATGGACCGTTTACAGGCAATGACGACTTTCGTCACGGTGGTCGAAACCGGCGGCTTCGCATCGGCGGCGCGCAAGCTCGACGTGTCGCCGTCGGTCGTGAGCCGCGTCGTGACGGAACTCGAAGAACATCTCGGCGTGCGCCTGCTCACGCGCACCACACGCGTCGTGCGTCTCACCGACGCCGGCAGCGGCTATTTCGAGGACTGCCGCCGCATTCTCGGCGAAATCGATAACGCCGAACTTTCCGCGACCGGCACGCATTCCTCGCCGCGCGGACTGCTTTCGATCACCGCGCCGGTGATGTTCGGCCGCCTGCACGTCACGCCGATCGTCCTCGATTATCTGGGCCGTTATCCCGAAGCGGACGCAAGCTGCTGGTTCGTCGATCGCGTGGTGAATCTCGTCGATGAAGGCATCGACGTGGCGGTGCGGATCGCGCAATTGCCGGACTCGTCGTTGCAGGCGATCAACGTCGGGCGCGTGCGGCGCGTGCTGTGCGCCTCGCCCGCTTATCTCGCGAAGCACGGCACGCCACGTCATCCGGACGATCTCGCGGAGCATGTCGTGATTGCGTCGACGGGTTCGTCGACGCCCCCGGAATGGCGTCTCTCCGATGGCGAGCGGCAGTTTCTCGTGCGCTCGCATCCTCGCCTGACGACGACCACCAACGACTCGGCCATCGCCGCCGCGCTCGCGGATTTCGGCATCGCGCGGCTCCTGTCGTATCAGATCGCGCAACACGTTGCCGACGGGCGTCTCGCAATCGTGCTGCCGGAGTTCGAGACGCCGCCCCTGCCGATCCATCTCGTGCATCGCGAAGGGCGTCACGTCACGCAGAAGGTCCGCGCATTTCTCGACCTCGCCGTGACGACGCTGCGCGCGAACGAATCGTTGCGCTGAGCGCGTTAAACAAACACGTCTTCGGTGACAAATCGTCCATCGCTCGCCGAATCGAACGGCCGTTAGCACGACTGCCGTGCAAAATGCCGGCAAAACATGCAACATAGCTGTCTCGAACGATCGCTTCGATCGCCGCGCTTTCGGCTTATCTGAACCCTTACCGGCTCACGCACCATGACGAATCCAACTTCTCCCGTGAATGAACGCCCGCTCGACATGATCATCTTCGGCGGCGGCGGAGACCTGGCGGCGCGCAAGCTGCTGCCGGCGCTCTACATGGCGCACACGCACTGCAACCTGCCCGCGGACACGCGCATTCTCGCCATCGGCCGCAAGGACTGGACGCGCGAGGATTACCTCAAGAATTTCATGGAAGAGCAGGCGCGCCCTTTCATCGATTCCAAGGTTTTCGATGCCCAGTCGTGGGACAAATTTCTCGCGCTCTTCGATTACGTGCGCATCGACGTCGAGAATCCCGGCGATTTCGAGCGTCTCGCACAGGCCGTGCGTCCTGGCTCGCAGCGCGTGCTGTATCTGTCGACGTCGCCGGAACTGTTCGTGACGATCTGCACCAACCTCGATAACGCCGGCATTCTCGACGAAAACGCCCGCGTCGTGCTTGAAAAGCCGCTCGGCCACGATCTCGCATCGGCGCGCGCCATCAACGATGCGGTCGGCAAGCACTTCAAGGAAGAGCAGATCTATCGCATCGACCATTATCTCGGCAAGGAAACCGTGCAGAACCTGATGGTGCTGCGCTTCGGCAACGCGATCTTCGGCCCGCTGTGGCAGGCGCCGTACATCAAGAGCGTGCAGATCACGGTGTCGGAGACGGTGGGCGTCGGCAGCCGCGCGGGCTTCTACGATCACACCGGCGCATTGCGCGACATGGTGCAGAACCACTTGCTGCAACTGCTTTGCATTGTCGCGATGGAGCCGCCCGTCTCGCTCGATCCGGACGCCGTGCGCGACGAAAAGCTGAAGGTGCTGAAGTCGCTGCGGCCGATGACCGTCGCCGATATCGCACGCGACACCGTGCGGGGCCAGTACACGGCGGGCGCGGTCGGCGGCGAGGCGGTGAAGGGTTATCTCGAAGAGCAGAACGTGCCCGCCGACAGCCGCGCGGAAACCTTCGTGGCGCTGCGCGCGCATATCAACAACTGGCGCTGGGCCAACGTGCCGTTCTTCCTGCGCACGGGCAAGCGCATGCAGAATCGCCGCTCGGAGATCGTCATCGACTTCGCGGACCTGCCGTTCTCGATCATCCCCGAAGGCCCGCGCCATTACGGCAACCGCCTGACGATCACGCTGCAGCCGGAAGAATCGATCCAACTCCAGATGATGGCGAAGGAACCCGGCAGCGGCATGCACATGCAGCCCGTCACGCTCAATCTCGACCTGCAGCAGGCCATGACGCAGCGGCGCGCGGAAGCGTACGAGCGCTTGCTCATCGACGTGATTCGCGGCCGCCTCACGCACTTCATGCGGCGCGACGAACTGGAAGCGGCATGGACGTGGGTGGAGCCGATTCTCAACGGCTGGAAGGAACTCGGCGACCGTCCGCGCGGTTATACGGCGGGAACGTTCGGCCCGGCCGCTTCGAGCGCGTTGATGGCGCGCGAGAATCTCGCCTGGGCGGAAGAAGCCTGATTCACCGCATCGCGGCGTGCGGCCCCCGTTTCGAGGCCCACGCCGCGCCCGCGGCCATCACCGCGGACAACACCACGATGCCCGCGAGAATGCCTTCGAGCCGCATCAGCGCGGGCATCGGGTCCGACGACCAATGGTGGTCCTGCACGAACACCATGATGAACGCGATGCTGAACTGCCGTCCGACATAGCTCGCGCCCTGCGTGCCCGTCTGCACATGACAGCCGATCCACACGCCCACGCATAGCGCGATCATGCAGGCGAACGCGTTGTCGCCGAGTAGCGGCAACAGCGCGAGACTCGCCGCGCCCGCCAGGAGACAGCCGATGAAACGCTGAATCATGCGCTCGGCGATCGGCTTTCGCGTCGGCTTGCCGAGCGCCGATGTCGGCAAGATCAGCACGGCAACCGCCGTCACCATCGCCTGCGCGAAGCCGGGCAGATTCCACGCATACGCGATCGCCGCGAGGATCATCACCGACCATGCGCCTTGCCACGCGAGCCGCTTGCGCATCGCGAGCGCGGTCTGCTCGGCGCGCGCGAGGTGCGTCGCGTCGAGCGCCTGCACGGCGCGGGCGGCATCGGAAGGAATGACGGTGACGGTTTGCGCGTTGACGCCATCGACGCGATCCACGGTGGATGCCGCCTGCGCGCGCGGCACCGGCGGCGCGCCGCGCGACTTGCGATAGTGCTGCACGCCCGCATGCACAAGCGCCGACACGGCCACGCACGCGGCCGTCCCGACCATCACTTCGGCGACGCGCAAGAGCGCAAACGACGCCGTCGCCGCCGCGGATTCGAGCCGATGCGCCTCGAACGTGACCATGAGCGAGGTCACGCCGCCGAGCACCCACGCGTAGCCCGCATCGGAAACGAGCGCCCGATACACCGACATCCCGACGATCGCCCCGAGCAGCGGCACGAAGAGCCACGGCACGTCGCCGATGATCGGCCCGGCGACCGCGCCGATCAGCGCGCCGGCGATCGTCCCGACCACGCGATGCACGCCGCGTTGCGCGCACGCCGAGAATTTCGACTGCATCACCGCGAAGCCGCTGATCGCGGCCCACCAGATGTTGCTCAAATGGAAAGCGTAGGCGAGCGCGACGGCAAGTCCGACGGAAAGCATCGCCTGCGTGGCGAAGAGCGCACGGGCGGGCGTCGGCCTGATCGCGACGAGTTCGCGCCCGAGCGCGGCGAAGGCGTCGCGGACGATGTGGACGAACGCGGCTGCGGCGGTTTCGTGCGGGATCGGGCGGGCGCTTCGGGAAGAATCGTCGGTCGGCATCGTTCTCGCGATTGTTCGGACGTCTGGCTTGAGCGTAGCCGCCGATCGTCCGGATGCAAAGCCGAACCGCGAAAGTGCGGCAAATCCGCTACACGCGCGAAGTGAGCAGACGCAGGCCCGCCGCGCCGAACACGAGCGCGAGACATGCATCGAGGCCGCGCTGGATGCGTTTGTACATGCGCCGCGCGGAGGCCATCGAGAAGAGCGCGGCATAGCCGCCGAACACGCATACGCCGATGCAGAGGCACCCCGCGACGACGACGAGCATGTGTCCCGGCCCTTCCCCCGCCGACGATCCGAGCGCCGCCACGGACATCCACACGAGAATCGCTTTCGGATTCGTGAGATGCAGTAGTGCGCCGCGCGCGTAGAGCCTGCGCGCGCTCTGCCCTTGCGCATCCGCCGACGAAGCGCGCAGCGGCGGCTTCAACGCCGCGCGTCCCGACTTGAACGCGAGCCACAACAGATACAGCCCGCCGCAGATCTTCACGCCGACGAGAAAGCCCGAGTACGCCGTCAGCGCGGCGGAGAGGCCGAGCGCGGCGAGCATCGCCCAGAAGAAGGAGCCGGACATCACGCCCGCCGCGAACGCGAAGGCCGCGCGCCGCCCGGACGTGCTCGCGATCGACATGATCGCGAGATTGCTCGGCCCGGGACTCGCGGTGCCGACGAAATACGCCGAATAAGCGATGAGCAGATTCGCGCTGAGCAAGGCGTGGCCGTTCATGGCGTGTGCGTCTCCGGTTCGGGTTTCGGGCAGTGTCGTCGAAGGCAGACGCGCGCGTCCATGAACGCTTCGCATTTTTGCGGGCAGGCCAGTTCCTTGCGCACGCACTCGCCGGTGCTATCTTTGAATGCGCACAAGCCACTCTCACAAGGACACATCATGGCGAAAGTACTGGTTCTCTATTATTCGATGTACGGCCACGTGGAAACGATGGCGCAAGCGATAGCCGAAGGCGCGCGCGGCGTCGCGGGCACGGAAGTCACCCTCAAACGCGTGCCCGAAACGATTCCCGCCGATCAGGCCGCGAAGATCGGCGTGAAGCTCGATCAGCAGGCGCCGGTCGCGACCGTCGACGAACTCGCCGGCTACGACGCGATCATCTTCGGCACGCCGACGCGCTTCGGCAACATGGCCGGCCAGATGCGCACGTTTCTCGATCAGACGGGCGGGCTCTGGGTGAAAGGCGCGCTCGTCGGCAAGATCGGCAGCGTGTTTTCATCGACGGCTTCGCAACACGGCGGACAGGAAACCACGATCACATCGTTCCATACGACGCTGCTGCATCACGGCATGGTGATCGTCGGCGTGCCGTATGCGTGCGCGGGACTCACGAACATGAGCGAGGTGTCCGGCGGCACGCCCTACGGCGCGACGACGCTCGCTTCGTCCGACGGCAGCCGTCAGCCATCGCAGAACGAACTCGATATCGCGCGTTATCAGGGCAAGCACGTCGCCGAGCTGGCCGCGAAGCTCGCCGCTTAAGCGACGCTCACGCCTCGACGTCGAGCTTCACTTCGTACAGCGACTTGCCGTTGAGGTCGTGCAGCGAGACCGTCAGCGCGCGGCTCGCGGGATCGATCTTCGCGCGGCCATAGAACTGCTGCATGGCCGCGGGCGAACGGTTCTGCGGATTGTCCTTCGGCACGCTGACATAGCGCAGTTCGGGACCGAACGTCATGTCGAGATCGTTCGGGCCGAACGTGCCCGCGTTGATCGGCCCGCCGACGAATTCCCAGAACGGCTTGAACTCCGTGAACTTCGCGCGCGACGGATCGTAGTGCGTCGCCTGCGCGTAGTGCACGTCCGCCGTAATCCACACGACGTTCCTGATGTCTTCCTGCTTGATGAAGCGCAGGATGTCGGCAAGCTCCAGTTCGCGGCCGGACGGCGCGCCGTTGTCCGCGTTGGCCCATGCCTCGAAGGTGCCTTTGGGCACATCGGGGTTCGCATCGGGCACGACGAGCGAGATCGGCATGTCGCTCGCAATCACCTTCCACGTCGCGCGCGATGCCTTGAGCGATGCCTTCAGCCACGCGGTCTGCTGCGAGCCGAGAAATGCCGAATCCGCGTCGAGACGCGTTTGCGTGTTCGGCGAGTTCGCGCCGCGATACGAACGCTCGTCGAGCATGAACACATCGAGCAGCGGCCCGAACTGAAAGCCGCGATACACCTGTTCCGGATCGAGCTGATTGATGCGATACGGGTTGTACTCGAACATCGCCTGCTTCGCGCGCGCTTCGAGCAGGTTGATCGAACGCGTCTGATAACGCTTCTCCGCTTCGCCGATCACTTGTCCCGGATACCAGTTGTTGCGCACTTCGTGATCGTCCCATTGCACGAGGAACGGCACTTCGGCTGCGAAGCGGCGCTTGTTTTTATCGAGCTGGTTATAGGCGAACGCCGCGCGATAGTCGTCGAGCGTCTGCGCGACATGCGACTTCCCTTCGGTCACGATGTTCGTCCACATCGTGCCGTCGGGCAGCTTCACTTCCGGTTCGATCACGCTGTCCGCATAGATCTGATCGCCCTGATGGATGAAGAAATCCGGCGCTTCGCGACGCATCGCTTCATAGATGCGATAGCCGCCGAAGCGCTCGTTGATGCCCCAGCCCTGCCCCGCTTCATCGCCGGAAAATACGAAGCAGATCGGCTTCTCCGCTTCGATCGATGCCGTGCGCAGACGTCCCGTCACCGGCTCGCTGTAGGCTTTGCCATCGACGAGATCGGCGAAGCGCACGCGATAGAACACATCGGCGCCGGGCGGCAGGCCGGTCAGATCGACGCGCGCCGTGAAACCGCTGCTTTCGAGCGCGGCCGGTCCGATGCGCCGTTGAATCGTCCTGAAGCTTTCGCTCGTCGAATACTCGACGATCATGCGCGCGGGCCGGTCCGTGCGGCTCCAGACGATGCCGCTCGTCGCGGTGACGTCGCCGCTCATCACGCCGCTGGGTAGTTGCGGACGCAACTTGTCGGCGGTGACGACGGCGGGCGCGACGCCTTGCGCGAGGGCATCGGCGAGACCCGCGCCTGTCAGGGCGAGGCCCGTGCCGGAAACGAGGCCCTTCAGCAAGGTGCGTCGGGACGGTTTGATGATGCGATCCGGCATGGCGAGCTTCCTCTCGAACTGAATGATGGGGTTGTGCGCTGCGTCGAATCGACGATGGTAAAGCGTAACGGTGTCGCTTTTGTTTCAACGCTCGCTTCATTACCCGCGCGGTTCGATGCGATCAGCACGCGGCGATTGCTGTGGCGGCTCACGGCATCGGCCACGCGTTCTTCCCAGAAACGCCAGTGCGTGGCTTTCGTGCGGCCTATCACGATGAGATCCGCGTCGAACTCGCGCGCCGCCTGCGCGATCGTGCGCGCGAGCGTCGTGCCGCCCGGCAGGTCCATCGTCACGCACATGCCGTTGATGCTCGATGCGCGTATCGCCTGAAGCGTGCGCTTCTCGACTTCGCGCGCGAGTTCGTCGACCTGCGCGAGCGCCGCGCCGAAGTCGTATTGCGCGGACGATATCGCCCAGAACGGCGCGCGGTCCACGACATGAAGCGCCGTGAGGCGCGCGTTGCATTCGCGGGCCCGCGCGATGCCGAGCGCAAGCGCTGCATGGCTGCCATCCGGTCCCACTGCGACGAGAACGTGTTGTTGCATGATGTCGTCTCCGGTTGAGTTTCGCGCGGTTCAGTGCATGCGCCACGCGCGCTTCACGGCATCGATCACGGCGGCTTCCGTGCAACTCATGACGCCATCCGCGACCACCGCCGATTCGCACAGCGTGAGCACATCGCGTCGCACGCGCTCGTCGGATACTTCCTGCGCGAGCTGATGCACGACATGCGGGTCGACGCGGCACACGTCGTCCCATGTGAGATACGAGCATCGCGTGAGATCCTCGCAGACCTCGCGCACGACGTCGTGCAACTCGCCCGCATGAAGCCCGAGCCGCGCATAGAAGCCGCGCCGTTCGAGCGCTTCGATTTCCGCACTGCCGATATGCCCGTCCGCGATCAGCGACATCACGACGATGCGCGCGGCCGCGCGAGGACTGTCCGATGGATAGTGGCGCATGGCATTTCTCCTTCGATGAAACGTCGTCAATGAAAGGCAGTGCGATGGTTTCGTTCAGGACCGCGCCGCCCGGATGCCTTGCATCGTAGGCGAGGACAATGAGCGTCTAATGAGCGTGCGATGTCTGCGCGAGCCGCACAGCGGCGCCGAAAAAGCGTTGGCCTTGGCACGACAGTTCGCATCTCCGCGCGCCTGCTACTCCCGTTCTGTGCGCCTTGCCACACAAGGCTTTCGCGCGCGCGATGCAGCGACTGGCATGGCGGATGCATAAGGCCTGCCGTCGCGTCATGACTGCCTGCCACTGTTTGACGCGACCGGGCCGACGCCTCGCGCGCCGGCCCGTTTCTTCCGGCGCCGCGACGATGGTTCCGGCGGCACGCGCAGGCGCCAAGGAGATCGACATGAACAGCTTCGACGACGCCTTCGAAGCGCTGATCGGCAGCGAAGGCGGCTACTCATTCCATCCGGCGGACCCGGGCGGCGAAACGATGTGGGGCGTGACGGCGCGCGTCGCACGCGGCTATGGCTATGCGGGCGCGATGAAGGACTTGCCGCTCGATCTCGCGAAGCGAATCGCGAAGCAGAAGTACTGGGACCCGCTGCATCTCGACGAATTCGATCCGCGCGTCGCGTTCCAGATCTTCGATGCCAACTACAACGGCGGGCTCGTCGTGCTGTGGATGCAGAAGGCATCGGGTGCAAAGGAAGACGGCAAGTTCGGCCCCGATACCGTCGATGCCGTGAAAGCCGCCGATCCGATGCGCTTCGTCCTGCGCTTCATCGCGTATCGATTGCGTTATCTGAAGGGCCTGCATGCATGGCCGACGTTCAGCCGCGGCTGGACCGAGCGCATGGCGACGAATCTTCTTTTGGGAGCAGCATGATGGACTGGTCGAAAGTGGCGGCAACCATCGGCGCGAAGGCGCCTCTTCTCGCGGGTCTCATCGGCGGGCCCGTCGGGCTTGGCGTCAGCACGGCGGCCGCGATCATCTCCCATGCGCTCGGGACGCCTAACGATCCGGATATCGTCGCGACCGCGCTCAACGATCCCGCCGCGCTCGACAAGATCAGCCAGGCAGAAAACGCGAACTCGTTGCAGTTGCAACAACTCGTGGTGGCGGCGGCGCAGGCGCGTCTGTCGTTCGAAGCGGACATGGCGCGCATCTCGGCGGGCGACCGCGCCGATGCGCGCGCAATGGGCATCGCGAACAGGGACTGGGTGCCCAAGTTCCTCGCGATGGCCGTGACCGGCGGCTTCTTCGGCATTCTGCTGCTGATGGCGTTGCGCGCGTTGCCCGAGGCGAATCGCGATCTCGTGAACGTCGTGGTCGGCGCGCTCGGGACCGCGTGGATCAGCATCATCGGGTATTACTTCGGGACGTCGGCGGGCTCGATGCGCAAGACCGAACTGCTCGCGCAACCGAGCGTGCCGATCACGCCCGAAACGGCGGTGACGTTGCGCGATCCGGCGCCCGCGTCGGGCGCGAACGGCGATAGCGCGCATCGCGCATTCGTGCCGGGCGGGCAAGGCCCGATCTTCACGGGCGCGTCGTGAGCGTCATCGTGTCAGAGCTCAGTTGGTCGTGCAACGCGCATGTTGATCGGCGATGTCTGCGCATAAACCGGCGCTGAGCCGACTCCGAGTGAAAGCGCGGTGGCGACCGTTGCTGCCGACAGATTGAGAAGCCGTTTCGCGTCGAACTGAGTCATGTCGATTCCCCTTTCCTTGTGTCGATATCCGCTTGGCGTTGCGAACGCTGGTCGCTGCAACCGTGGGGGGAATGTGGAGCTGGGGAATTAGGTAAAAGTGAGGATGATGCGGTCTGATCCCGAAAACGCTCACCTTTACGTCATAGGCGATTCAGAAATTACCTTTAAACAAGGGCTGCGAGCGCCATTCGACACGCATTCCCGAAAACCCTCACCTTTGCGCGATCTCGCCGCGGTCAGATCACGTTCAACATCGACAACGCCGTCTCCTGCAACGGCGGCAGCACGCGGGCAAGCGCTGCCTCGGCGGTTTCCTTTCCGATCGGCATGTTCGCCGACAACGCCGCGACCACTTCGCCGTGCCGGTTCTTCATCGGCACCGCGATGCCGCGCACGCCCATCTGCAATTGCTGCTCGATCGCGACGTAGCCATCCACGCGCGCCTGCCTGATCTTCTCGTATAGCTTTTCCTTGTTCGTGATCGTGAGCGGCGTGAAGGGCTTGAACTCGGTCGCTTCGAGCCAGCCGCGCACCGATGCCTCGTCCATATACGCGAGCATTGCGATGCCGCCCGACATCAGCGCGGCCGGCACGCGCGCGCCGAGCACGAAGCCGGTCGTCATCACGCGCGTCGAACCATTGCGCGCGATGATCACGAGGTCCCAGTCATCGAGCACGCTGACATACACCGACTCGTGAATCAGCGCGCTCAATTGCTGCAGATAAGGCTGCACGATGCGCGGCAGCCGCGCCGACTCGAAATACGACCAGCCCATGCGCAGCACGCGCGGCGTGAGATTGAAGAGCTTGCCGTCGGTCTGCACGTAACCGAGATGCGCAAGCGTCAGCAGATAACGCCGCGCCGCCGTGCGCGTGAGGCCGGTGCGCGCCGCGGCTTGCGTCGGCGTCATGCGCGCGTGCTGATCGTCGAAGGCTTCGAGGATCGCCAGTCCCTTCTCCAGTCCGGCGATCCAGTCGCGCTTGTCGAGTTCCGGTTTAGTCATGCTTGCATGCTTGTTTAGTTATGGATGGGCCGATGTTTCGGCGCTCCATCAAAGTCAATTGCTAGTGCTAACCCCCAAAGTGATCGATTATCGGACACGCGCGTGCGATAATCGCGCAAAATTTATCATAAATCGTTGATCGAAAAGGGTTGCGCTCTTATTCTCCAATCACTTTCAGAGCGCGCGTATTGCGACAAACCAAAACGCTCCGCCGCTCGGCCAGATTCCAGGCTCAACTCCATAAACCCATTGTTCGGAGACATCTCTATGGCTAGCCCTAAGGAAGACGCGCACGGCGGCCGCCAGGCGAAAAAAGCGACCGCGAGCGGCTGGATCGGCTCGGCGCTGGAGTATTACGACTTCTTCATTTACGCCCAGGCTGCTGCACTCATTTTCCCGCAGTTGTTCTTCCCGTCGGGCAATCCGAAGGTGGCGATCATCGCGTCGCTCGCGACCTACGGCGTCGGCTACGTGGCGCGTCCCATCGGCGCATTCGTGCTCGGTCATCTGGGCGATACGCACGGCCGCAAGAACGTGCTGCTCGTCTGCATGTTCCTGATGGGTATCTCGACGATGGCTGTCGGCCTGCTGCCGACGTATCACCAGATCGGCATGGCCGCGCCCGCGCTGCTCGTCGTGTTGCGCCTGCTTCAAGGCTTCGCGGTGGCCGGTGAAATCTCCGGTGCGAGCTCGATGATTCTCGAGCACGCGCCGTTCGGCCGACGCGGCTACTACGCGAGCTTCACGCTGCAAGGCGTGCAGGCCGGCCAGATTCTCGCGGCCGCCGTTTTCCTGCCGCTCGCCACGTTCATGCCGGAAGACATGTTCAACTCGTGGGGCTGGCGTGTGCCGTTCCTGCTGTCGGCCTTCGTGCTGGTCGCGGGCTACATCATCCGTAAGGAAGTGCATGAAACGCCCGCGTTCACGTCCGAGGAATCGCATGGCGGTGTGCCGAAGTCGCCGATCAAGGAAGCGTTCGCCAACAGCACGCCCGACATGATCCGCGTCGTCTGCATGGCGCTGATGAACGTGATTCCCGTGGTCGCGACGATCTTCGGTGCGGCGTATGCGGTGCAGTCTTCCTACGGCATCGGCTTCCACAAGAGCGTGTATCTGTGGATTCCGGTCGTCGGCAACATCGTCGCGGTGCTGGTGATTCCGTTCGTCGGCAATCTGTCGGACAAGATCGGCCGTCGCCCGATGATGATCGGCGGCTCGCTCATCTCCGGTCTGCTCGCCTTCGCGTATCTCTACGCGATCAGCATCCATAGCGTGCCGCTCGCGTTCCTGATGTCGCTGCTGATGTGGGGTGTCGTGTATCAAGGCTATAACGCGATCTTCCCGAGCTTCTATCCGGAACTCTTCCCGACCCGTTCGCGCGTTTCGGCGATGGCGATCTCGCAGAACATCGGCACGACGATCACCGCGCTGTTGCCCGCACTCTTCGCGGCCGTTGCGCCGCCGGGGTCGGACAACATTCCGCTGACGGTCGGCGCCATTGCGTTCGGCGTGACGATCATCGCGGCGATCGCGGCTTACTCGGCGCGTGAGACGTATCGCATCCGCCTGAGCGATCTCGGCAAGAAGGACGCCGTGCCGATGAGCCAGCAGGAATACGAGCGCCTGCGCGCCGATTCGATCTCCGTGGACAAGGTCGCGAAAGCGCACCACGCATGAGTTGACCGTGTTGGAGTGATCTTCCGGGCCCTTCGGGGCCCGTTTTTTTGCGTGACGCGATAACATGAATGCCTTCTCATCCATGACGCGGAGGCATGAATGGCCGGCTTCAACGAACGCATCCTCAACGGCATCAGCGTGTTCGCTGCGATCGTCGATGCAGGCACGTTCGCCGCGGCGAGCGATCGGCTCGGCATGTCGCAGCCCGGCGTGAGCCGCGCGATCGCGCGTCTCGAAGCGCGTCTGAAGATTCGTCTTTTCGATCGCACGACGCGCAGCGTTTCGCTCACCGACGATGGCCGGCGCTTCTTCGAGCACGTCATGCCGCATCTCGCGGGACTGGAGGAAGCGGCGGCCACGGCATCCGAAGGCGCGACGGCGGTGCGCGGCCGCTTGCGCGTGAACGTCGATCCGATCTTCTCGCGGCTTCTGCTCGGCCCGAAGCTCGACGCGTTTCTGAAGGCGCATGCCGATCTGCAACTCGAACTCATCACGAGCGACCGTCTCGGCGACATGATCGCGGATGGTTTCGATCTCGCCGTGCGCTTCGGCGAGCCGCGCGATTCGAGTCTCGTCGCGCGCAAGCTGCTCGATACGCCGGTGCGGACCGTCGCCGCGCCGTCGTATATCAAGCGATGCGGCACGCCCGCTACCCCGCAGGCGCTCGCAGACGGCACGCATACGTGCATCGAGTTTCGCGATCCCGAAACGGGACGGCCGTTCGCGTGGGAGTTTCATCGCAAGAAGAAGCGCATCACGGTGGAAACGCACGGCCGTCTCACGCTCAACGATCCCGGCACGATGCTGAGCACGCTGCTCTCAGGCTATGGCGTCGCGCAGATTCTGCTGCTGGGTCACGAACATCTGATCGCCGATGCCAAGCTCATCGACCTCTTCCCCGACTGGCCCGACGAGCGCTTTCCGCTGTATGCGTTTTATCCGTCGCGGCATCATCCGCCGGCGAAGACGCGCGCGTTTCTCGATCTCGTCATCGCGCTGACGGGAGGCGTCAACGCAAACTCTTCTCGAACCAGTGATGCGCGTAAGCCTCGTCGCTGAACGGCGCGACCTCGACATAGCCGGATCGCCGATACAGGCCGATCGCTTCCCCGAGCGCCTTGTTCGTCTCCAGACGCACGGCTTTCGCTCCGTTCTTCGACGCGAGCCGTTCGGCCTCTTCGAGCAGCCGACGTCCGACGCCGAGTCCGCGTGCGCCGGCGCTCACCCACATGCGCTTCAACTCGGCCGGCGACGCGCCGTGGAACTTGAGCGCGACGCAGCCTATCGCCGCGCCGCGCAGCCTCGCAACGATCAGCGCGCCCTGCGGCGCCGTCAATTCGCGCGCATCGGCGGACAGGCTGACGGACGGATCGAAGCCCGCTTCGAAGCGCGCGTTCAACTCCGCGAAGTATTGGTCGATGCACCATTGCGCATCCTCGCTCGTCGGGTCTTCGATCGCGAAGCGCATCAGCGAAGGTTGCAGCAAGCGCTCGACTTCGGCCATCGCCGCGATCAGCCGCTTGCGCTGCGCATCGTTCAACGGCGCGAGCATGCCCCCGGCGACCGCGTCCGATAACCTTTCGAGTTCTTCACGTTCGGCGCAGCCCGCATCGGTGAGGCTCGCGCGGCGCACGCGGCGGTCATCGGGACGAGACTCGACCGCGACGAGACCTTGTCGCTGCAGCGCGGCGAGCGTGCGGCTCACGTAACCCGAATCGAGACCGAGACGCTCGCGCAACACGCGAAGATCGACGCCCTGCGCACCGATTTCCCAGATGAGCCGTGATTCGCCCATCGGACGGCCGCGCCCGAGAAAATGCTCGTTGAGCGCGCCGATGCCCTCGGCAACGGTGCGATTGAAGCTGCGAATCTGGCTGATGTCGGTCGGGTTCATATCTCTGACTCTAGTCAGAGAATCGCCCGGCGTCAATCAATGTGCTTGCGTCTCGGCTTCCACGCGCGTTTTCTCCCGGCGCCACGTCGCGGGCGGCTTGCCGACGAGGCGCTTGAACGCACGAATGAACGCCGCTTCGGATGCATAGCCGACGTCCTGCGCGACCGCTGCGATCGTCGCGTTCGTGTTGCGCAGCAGTCCGGCCGCGACCTGCATGCGCCAGTTGACGAGGTACTGCATCGGCGGCAAGCCGATGATCTCGCTGAAGCGCTCGTGCAACGCCGAACGCGAGAGGCCCACGCGCTCGCCCAGTTCTTCGACGGTCCACTCGTGCGCGGGCGCATCGTGCATGACGGCGAGCGCGCGCCCGACGAATCGGTCGCGCAGGCCCGCGAGCCAGCCGCGGCTTTCATCGGGCAGTACATCGACGTAACGGCGCACGGCATCGACGAACATCATCTCGCTCATGCGTTCGAGCATCGCTTCGCCGCCCGGCCGCTTGTGACGCGATTCGACGACGGCCTGCTGCATGAAGTGATTAATCCAGCCCTGCGCGCCCGATTCCTTCAGATGCAAGAGGCGCGGCAACGTCGCGATCAGCGGATTGAACGGACGCAGATCGCAGCCGAGAAAGCCGCATACGAGCATCGTTTCATACGCGTCGTCGGGGCGTCGATTGTTGCGCGCCTCGACCGCGTCGTAGGTCAGCGTGAAGGGCAGCTGATCGATCTTCATCGAGAACGGATCGATATCCGCTTCGGCGCGAATGCCCGGCGCGCTCGAAATCACATGCGCGTCGCCGTGCGGAAACACGATGATGTCGCCGCTCGCAAGACGCACCGGCGCTTCGCCGACGAGCGCGCCCCAGCAGTTGCCGTGCGTCACGACGTGATACTCCATCACATGCTCGCAATCCGGCATGACGATGCTCGCGATGTCGCGCGCGGGCGGCGCTTCGGCCGCCCAGCTTCGATTGCCGCTCACGTGAAAGAACAGCGCGCCGCGCAAGCGCACGGTGCGCAGCACGTCGGACAGGATGTCGAGACTCATGGCGTCTCCCGGTGATCGTAAGCATCGCAAAGCGGACGAACGGACAATTCGCGGCGACTTGCGGACAGGCGTCGAAGCGATGGTAACGGGATACTGCATCTGCCCGCTATCAGGGCGACGCTCGACACATCATCCGGAACTGGAGAACGAACCATGCATGCGTTGAATACATCCGCGGTCTGCGACGAGCCGGCCAAATCACAGCAACCCGATTTCGCCGCGATCAAGGCCCGCCAGCAAGCCACCTGGGCGAGTGGCGACTTCGCGGTGATCGGCACGACATTGCAGATCGTCGGCGAGATGCTTGCCGAATCGATCGATGTGCGCGCCGGCGAGCGCGTGCTCGATATGGCCGCCGGCAACGGCAATGCGACGCTCGCCGCCGCGCGACGTTTTGCCCGCGTGACATCGACCGATTACGTTCCGGCGCTGCTCGAAAAAGGCCGTGCGCGCGCGCAAGCCGAAGGACTCGCGATCGACTTCGAGGTCGCCGATGCCGAGAACCTGCCCTTCGACGACGGCAGCTTCGATGTGGTGCTGTCGACATTCGGCGCGATGTTCACGCCGGATCACAGGCGCTCGGCGAGCGAAATGCTGCGCGTGGCGAAGAGCGGCGGACGCATCGGCATGGCGAACTGGACGCCCGAGGGTTTCATCGGCCAGTTGTTCAAGATCATCGGCGCTTACGTGCCGCCGCCCGCGGGGCTGCAATCGCCCGCGCTTTGGGGCACCGAGCCGCATCTCGTCGCGCTCTTCGGCGCCGAGGCAGCCGATATTCGTTGCGTACGCAAGTACTTCAACATGCGCTATGAATCGCCGGCGCACTGGATACAGGTGTTCCGCGATTTCTACGGGCCCGTGCATCGCGCGTTCGCGGCGCTCGATGCAGCGAAGCAGGCCGATCTCGAACGCGAGATCGGCGGCCTGCTCGAACGCTGCAATGTTGCGGGACCGTCTTCGCTCGTCGTGCCGAGCGAATACATGGAAGTGGTGATCGTCAGGCGTTGACGAGATGCGCTCGCGCGCGAATCACAGCGTGACGGGCTTGCCGCTGCGCGCGCTTGCGATGATCGCGGCGAGCGTCGCGGCATTGTCGAGACTCACTTGCGCGTAGTACTCGATGGCGGCGGCATCGTGCGTTGCGACCATGCGCGCGAAGCTTTCCGCCGCGAAGAAGAAGCCGCTTCCGGTGTCCGACTCGACCGTCTCGAACGGCACCGAATTCGGAATGCCGCGACGCACGCGCATCTGGCTCGGCAGATAGCCGTATTGATCGCCCGCCGTCTGCGCGCTCGTGTGATTCAGATATTCGGTGTCGATCGTGCCCTGCGTGCCGATGATCGTCGCGTGCCGATGATTCGCCGCATCCATCGAGCACGAGACTTGCGCGCGGCGGCCATCGGCGTAGATGAGCGTCGCCATGAGGCTGATGTCGACGTTGCTGTCGGCCCATGTCGCGATTGCATCGACGCGTTGCGGCGCGCTGCCCATCACGAGACGAATGAGGCTCAGCGGATAACTCCCCGCATCGAGCAGCGCGCCGCCGCCGAGCTCGGGCTTCATGCGGATGTTTGCGCCGGGATTGCCGACGGTGAAGCCGAAGTTCGCCTGAATCGCGCGCACGTCGCCGATCGCGCCTTCGCCGATTAGCGCCATCATCGTCGCGGTCTGCGGCTGGAAATAGTATGGGAACGCTTCGAGCAGCAGCACGCCGTTGCGATCGGCGGCCTCGAACATGCGCGCGGCTTCGTCGCGATCCAGCGCGAGCGGCTTCTCGCACAGGATGTGCTTGCCGTGATCCGCGGCCTTGATCGCCCATTCGGCATGCAGGCTGTTCGGCAGCGGAACGTAAACCGCGTCGATGTCCGGGCTCGCAAGCAGCGCGTCGTAGCTGCCGAACCATTTTTCGATGCCGTTTGCTTGCGCGAAGGCTTGCGCATTCTCGTCGCTGCGGCTCGCGACCGCGACGACGCGCACGCGCTCGCTCGGTCTCACGTCACGCGTGAATTGTCTGGCGATGTTCGCGCCACCGAGAATGCCGAGGCGCAGGACGGACGATGCTTGAGTGGATGACAAGGCGGGCTCCTGAATTTGTACCAAATGGTTCACCACGTCAAAGGTAACACAATCGCGTGCTTCAAGGCATGCACTTGTCGGGACGAACTTTCGTGCCGCGCCGGTCCGCCGGGACGTGGCAATTGTCCACGCGTTGATCGTCGCTGGCCTTGTCGCCGAGACGTTCCTTCAAGGTCTTCGGTTCCGGTGCGGCGGACGAAGCCGCAACGGGCGCTTCCGCTGCGTCCGTTGCAAGCGCGGCGCCGGTCCACGCGAGACAAGCGCATAGAAGAACGAGTGTCTTCATGACAGACCGCCATGAAAGATGAAACGAGCAGCTTCGCCGCGCGGCGAGCGCACGACGCCCCGCTTCTTGCGGTTTCATTCAGGCATGCATTCCGCTGACGACATCCTTCGCGCGCGCCGCCGACGCAACCGGACACAAGCCGCGCACCGCGACGATCAGACCGCTCGCGTCATCGCGGTTCCTGACGTCGAGCGTCGCGTGATGCCGTTGCGCGACGCGCAGCGCGATCGCGAGACCGAGCCCGCTGCCGTGTCCCGACGTCCCGACGCAACGATAAAAGCGGTCGCATACGCGATCGATCTCGTCCGGCGGAATGCCGGGACCGGAGTCCAGCACGGTGAGCGCGATGCCATCCGCTTGGCGCCGCAAGGTCACGTCGACGCGCCCACCGTGCGGCGTGTGACGGATCGCGTTATCGAGCAGGTTGTTCACGAGGACGGCGAGCGCGTGCGTGTCGCCCATGATCGTGAACGGATCGTGATCGTCCAGCGCATGTTCGAGTTCCAGGCCGAGGTCGATCGATCGTGCTTCGGCCAGCAACGAGAAATCGCTCACGCGGAGTTCGCAGAGCGTGCGCAGGCTCATCGGCGCGATGGCCGCTTCGCGCGCGGCGTCTTCGCGCGCCATGCTGAGCAGCTGCTGCGCGAGATGGATGAGGCGATTCAACCGGCCGTCGATCTTCGCGAGCGTCGCGGCATCGACCTGAAGCGAGCCATCGCCGATTGCGCCCTGGATTTGCAGCTTGAGCGCGGTGAGCGGCGTGCGCAGTTCGTGCGCGGCATCGGCGACGAACGTGCGCTGCGCCTGCGATGCCTCCGAGAGACGCGCGAGCAGGCCATTCAACGCATCGACGAGAGGACGCAGCTCGTCGGGCATCGGCTTGTGGAAGACGACGGGCTCGAGCGATTCCGGCGAGCGCGCGACGAGCGATTGCGACAGCCAGCGCACCGGCGAAAGCCCGCGCGCGACGACGAGAAGCACGATCACGACGATCACCGGAATCAGCAATGCGAGCGGCCAGATCGTGCGCAATGCGAGCGCCATGGCGAGATCGTCGCGGATGAAATAAGGCTGCGCGACCTGCACGAAGCGATCCGGCTGCGCGACGCCGAACGCGCGCCAGCGATACCCTTCCCGCTCCGCCGATTCGAAACCGTCGCCGAAACGCGGCAACGCGGGCTCGCGCGGCGAGTGATAGATGAGGCGGCCCGTCCGATCCCAGATGTCGATGACGAGCCGGTCGTCCGCGATGCCGTGCAGTTCGGGATTGCGGCCCTCTGCAACGTCGTCGGCGGTGATGTTATGCGGCAGCGAGAGCGCGACGGTGCGCAGTTCGTAGTCGAAGAGTTCGCCGGCTTCGAGGCGCGCGGCGTCGAATATGCCGACGCCCGCAATCAGGCACGCGATGCCAAGGCTGCAGATGAGCCAGCCGAGCAGCCATCGGCGGATCGTTGTCATCCGATCCTCTTCAATCGATAGCCGACGCCGCGCACCGTCACGATCTCATCCGCGCCGATCTTGCGCCGCAAGCTGTGAACGTGGACTTCGATCGCGTTGCTGCCCACTTCCTCGCCCCAGCCGTACAGTTTTTCTTCGAGCTCGGGGCGGCGAAATACGCGCGACGGCTCTTCGATCAGCGCCTGCAGCAGCGCGAACTCGCGCGGCACGAGATTGAGCGCGACGCCGCCCTTGGTCGCCTCGTGCGCGGCCGGATTGAGCGTCAGCTCGCCATGCGAGTACACCGGATGCTTGTGCCCGGTGCGGCGTCTCAACAATGCGCGGACGCGAGCCGCGAGCTCGTCGAGATCGAAGGGCTTCATCAGATAGTCGTCCGCGCCGGCGTCGAGGCCGCGGATGCGGTCATCAACGGCATCGCGCGCCGTCAGGATCATCACGGGCGCGTCGCCGCCGTTCTTGCGATACGTGGCGAGCACGTCGAGGCCGTCGCGCTTGGGCAGGTTCAGGTCCAGCAGCACGAGGTCGTACACGCCGTTGCCGAGCGACAGCTCCGCGGCCCGTCCGTCCTGCGCCCAATCCACCGTGTAACCGGCGCGGCGCAACGCGGCGAGCACGGTCTCCGCGATCATCTCGTCGTCCTCCACCAATAACAGGCGCATGCGCTTTCTCCAGGCTCAACAGGTCGCCGCCGATTGTCCGGCTTGCATGCTTAAGCGCCACTTAAGCTTTGCGCGCAGCCGCACATTATGTCCCCGATAACGCCTTGCGGCGCCGGCGGCTTAAGCATCGCATAAGGTTTGTCCACGCACTATACGTCGAGCGCGCCGATTCGCGGCCGTGCGGCCCCGGAGATGCCGATGCGAGCGTCCACTATCGTTTCCCTGCGTGCGAACGCCGTGCTGATCGCATTGTGCGTCGCGGCATCGGATGCGGCGTGGCTCGCGGTCTGCGGTTGCACGGGCCATGTGCATGCGCTCGAAACCACGACGATGCGTCTCGCGACGCTCGGGAGCGCGGCAGGCATCGTCTTCATCGTGCGACGCATCGCCAAGCTCGAATTCGATGCGGCCAGAGCCGCAAGGCGCATCGCCTGGACCACCGACAGATTCGTCATCGACGGAACCTGTCCCGGCGCCTGGCTCGTGCAGCTCCATGTGGAGCTTCATCCCGACGGCTCACGGTCGAGCGCCGCGCACGCGTGTCCCCACGCAGCGGCGTCCAGCAGAGTGCCACGCGGTCGGGCGTGACCTCGGAATCGCGCCCGACCTCCTTCGACCCGGCTCATGAGCCGGGTTTTTTTTGTCCGCGAATATTTACCGCGTCTCGCACTACACATTGCTTTCGCTCGCATTTCAATGTCCGTTCGTTCGCTTACCTAAGCATCCCCGTCTGTATCGTGCGCGGCGCGTGCGCGAGTTCGCGTGGGGCGGCATCGCAATCGTGTTGCTGCGCGTGGCGGAACCGCGGCGCGCGAGCGAATTGGCGCGCGATCGCGGCTAAAGGTGAGGCTTTTCGGGAGCGCGATTTTTCTTGCGAAAGTTGCAGATCGCAACTAAATTAGAGGCATTTGGTTGCGCCTCGCAACCGATGGAGAAGACATGGACTTCATCGACACACCCGTTCAATCGCGCGACAAAACCATTCTCGAACTGCGCGAATTCTCGCGCAAGCTCGTGCGCGAACTGGGCTTCATGCGCAACACGCTGGCCGACAGCGGACTCGCGCCTTCGGCGGTTCACGCGATCATCGAGATCGGGGCGACGCCCGGCATTCAGGCGCGCGACATCGCGCAAATTCTGCGGCTCGACAAATCCAACGCCAGCCGGCAGATCGCGCGGCTCGAAGCGGCGGGGCTTGTCACGCGGCAGACATCGAGCGAAGACGCGCGTTCGTCCGAGCTGTATCTCACGGCGAACGGACAGAAGCTGCGCAGAAAGATCGACAAGTTCGCGACCGATCAGGTTTCCGACGCGCTGCGCCGCATGGTGCCCGAGGATCAGCAGACGCTCGTGCGCTCGCTCGCGCTCTACGCCGATGCGCTCGCCCACGGTCACGAACACAAGATCGATCACAGGACGCCGCATGCCGCGCATACGGAAAGCGCGCGCATCGTCGAGGGATACCGGCCCGGCTGCATCGGCGATGTGGCGAGCCTGCACGCGCGTTTCTACGCGCATCACGCGGGCTTCGGCGTGTTCTTCGAGCGCAGGGTCGCGACGGAATTGGCCGCATTCGCGGAGAGTCTGCCGGTCGAAGGCCGCGCGTTGTGGCTCGTGATGGAAGGCGAGCGCACGCTCGGCTCGCTCGCGATCGATGGCGATCTCACCACGCGCGTCGCGCATCTGCGCTGGTTCATCGTCGACGATTCGTTGCGGGGCAGCGGCATAGGCAGGCAATTGATGGCGCGCGCGATGAGCTTCGTCGACGCGCACTACGACGAAACGTATCTCTGGACCTTCAAGAGCCTGGACGCCGCGCGCCACTTGTACGAATCGTTCGGATTCACGTTGAGCGATGAAGCCGAAGGCACGCAATGGGGCACATCCGTGATCGAGCAGCGCTTCACGCGGCACGCGGCGCGCTAATTCATCGGCGCAAGACGCGCGATGTCGGCCCTAGTCGTTGCGCGAAACGGCGCGCGCATTCGATGCCGAACGGCGTCGGACGCGCGCCGCGATCGTGCTGCACGTCGAAGCCCATGCGCCACGCCGCGATGCGCTTGCCGTAACAGGTGAGCGTTTCCAGGGACTGCATCACGAAGACGATTTCCGGCAGCGTCTCCGCATACAGCGATTCGGCATCGTCCTCGCGGCCTTCGGCGAACGCGTCGTAAATGGCGGCCTGACGATCGAACGCGTCGGGCGCGACGATCAGGCCATCGCAGCCCGCACGCAAGTTGTCCACGAGTTCCTGGCCACCGCGCCCGTTGAACACCGCGAGCGTCTGTTCGAGCGCGCGCAATCGTTCGATGGTCGCGCGGATCGTCACAGCCGGGCCCTCGCCCTTCAGCAAACGGAAGTTCGGCCGCTCGGCAGCGAGCGCGGCAATCGATTCCGCCGACAAACCCACGCCCAGATATTCCGGCGCGTTCTGAATGCCCGCGTTCGCGCCGGTCCGTTCGAGCACCGACGCGAAGAAGTCGTAGTAGAACGCTTCCGGCTCGCCGCGTTTGGACGGCGGTTGAAGGATCAACCACGACGCGCCGCGTTCGAGCGCATGGCTTGCGAGCGCGACTTGTGCATCGACGCTGTCGCCGGTGATCGTGACCGCGAGCGGCACGCGACCGGCGATATGCGCGGCGCATACGTCGATCATCGTGCGCTTCTCGTCTTCCGACAGGCGATGCACTTCCGTCGCGAGACCGAGCGTGACGATCGCCGGCGCGCCCGCCGCGAGGGTCGCGTCGATCTGCTTGCGCGTGGCGTCGTGGTCGAGGCGGTTCAGCGCATCGAAATAGGCGTACAGCACCGGCCACATGCCGGGCGGCGGCGTTTGCAGGTTCGTCATCGATTGGCTCCGCTCAATGCGAATCGCGCGGCACGGGCGCGCCGCTCGAACCGACGAGAAAGTCCAGGTCCGCGCCCTGATCCGCCTGCAAGACATGCTCGACATACAAGCGGTAATAACCGCGCTTCGGCAATTCGGGCGCCTGCCATGCGGCGCGGCGCTTCGCCAGTTCTTCGTCCGATACTTCGAGATGCAGACGCCGCGCTTCGACATCCAGTTCGATCATGTCGCCGGTCTGCACGAGCGCGAGCGGACCGCCCGCCGCCGCTTCCGGCGACACATGCAGCACGACCGCGCCGTAGGCGGTGCCGCTCATGCGGCCATCGGAGATACGGACCATATCGGTGATGCCTTTTTGCAGCACCTTTTTCGGCAGCGGCATGTTGCCGACTTCCGCGAAGCCGGGATAACCCTTCGGCCCCGCGCCCTTCAGGACCATGATGCAGTGCTCGTCGATATCGAGCGAATCGTCGTCGACCTTCGCGTGCAACTCTTCGACGTTTTCGAATACGACCGCGCGCCCGCGATGCTTCAGCAACGATTGCGTCGCCGCCGATGGCTTGATGACCGCGCCGTTCGGTGCGAGATTGCCCTTCAGCACCGCGATGCCCGCGTGCGGCTTGAACGGCTTCTCGAACCGCGTGATGACCTTCTCGTCGTAGTTCTGCGCGTCGCTGACGTTGTCCCAGATCGTGCGGCCGTTCACCGTGAGCGCATCGCGATGCAGCAAGCCTTGCTCGCCGAGCTGACGCAACACCGCGGGCAAGCCGCCCGCGTAATAGAAGTCTTCCATCAGATACTCGCCCGATGGCTGCAGATTCACGAGGCAAGGCACCTTGCTGCCGAGTTCCCAGTCTTCGAGCGTGAGCTCCACGCCGATACGCTTCGCCAAGGCGATCAGATGCACGACCGCATTCGTCGATCCGCCGATCGCCGCGTTCGTGCGAATCGCGTTCTCGAAGGCTTCGCGCGTGAGGATCTTGTCCATCGTGAGATCGTCCTTGACCATATCGACGATGCGTCGTCCGGCCATGTGCGCGAGCACCTGACGGCGCGCATCGACGGCGGGGATCGCGGCATTGTGCGGCAAGCCCATGCCGAGCGATTCGACCATCGAGGCCATCGTGGATGCGGTGCCCATCGTCATGCAATGGCCGCGCGACCGGTTCATGCACGATTCGGCTTCGACGAATTCTTCCTGCGTCATCGTGCCCGCGCGCACTTCCTCCGACATCTGCCAGACGCCCGTGCCCGAGCCGATGGTGCCGCCGCGAAAGCGGCCGTTCAACATCGGTCCGCCCGACACCGCGAGCGCGGGCAGATTGCACGACGCCGCGCCCATCAGCAAGGCGGGCGTGGTCTTGTCGCAGCCGACGAGCAGAATGACGCCATCGATCGGATTGCCGCGTATGGATTCTTCGACGTCCATCGACGCGAGATTGCGGAACAACATGGCTGTTGGCCGCAGATTCGATTCGCCGAGCGACATCACCGGAAACTCCAGCGGAAAGCCGCCCGCCTCGCGCACGCCGCGCTTCACGTATTCCGCGAGCTCGCGAAAATGCGCGTTGCACGGCGTGAGTTCCGACCATGTATTGCAGATGCCGATGACCGGCCGGCCATCGAACTGATCGTGAGGTATGCCCTGGTTCTTCATCCACGAACGATGGATGAACGCGTCTTTATCGTTGCCGCCGAACCAGCTTTGCGAGCGTAGCTTCTTGCGCATGGAAGTCCCCTTTATCGCGCTTTCTTCATAGTGTGGGATCCAGTAAAAAAGGCCGCGCGGGCGGCCTTTTCAGAAACCCGGACACGTCGAGTTATACACCTCGCATACGCATCCGGCGCGCGTGCAGCGCAAGATTTGACGATCAGTCGAGCATTTCCTGCGACCTTTCGCGCATGCACGCCACCGCGATCACGGAGAGCACGCCGCAACCGATCACGTACCACGCGGGCGCCATCACGCTCTTCGTAATGACGATGAGCGACGTCACGAAGAACTGCGCGAAGCCGCCGAAGATCGCCACGCCGATGCTGTAGACGATGGCCGCGCCCGTCGCGCGCACCGAACGCGGGAACAGCTCGCCGAGCATCGCGCCGGTCGGACCGACGTTGAGCGAATGCACGATAGAGAGGACGGTGACGACCGCGAGCAGCGTCGTCGCGTTCGGCGATTTGTTCAGCAGCGCGAAGGCCGGCCAGATCGCGAGCATCAGCAGGATGCGCGTCGTCTGCGCGAGCTTGTTGCGGCCGATGCGGTCCGACAGATAGCCACCTATCGGCGCGACGATAAAGAGAATCGCGCCCGACACGCAGCCCGAAAGCATCGACGTCCAGCTCGGCAGGCCGAGCGTCTTCACGCCGTAGATCGACAGATAGAACACGATGATGAAGTGCGCCGACGTGCCGCCGATCGTCAGGCCGAGTCCGTTGAGCACCGCGCGGCCATGTTCGCGCAGCACGGTGACAAGCGGAATCTTCGGTGCCTTGGGCGCGGCGGCGACGTTTTGCGGCGGCGCTTCTTCCATCGTGCGACGCAGCCACCAGCCGACGGGCACGATCGCCGTGCCGATGAAGAACGGCACGCGCCAGCCCCAGCTTTCGAGTTGCGCGGTCGTGAGCGTCGCCGTGAGCGCGACGCCGGTCAACGCGCCGGCGAGCGCCGAGAGTCCCTGGCTCGAGAACTGCCACGATGCATAGAAGCCGCGCCGGTTCGCGGGCGCCTGTTCGAGCAACAGCGTCGTCGATGCGCCGACTTCGCCGCCCGCCGAGAAGCCTTGAATCAGCCGTGCGATCACGAGAATGATCGGCGCGGCGATGCCCGCTTGCGCGTAAGTCGGCGCGACGGCGATCATCGCGGTGCCGAGCGCCATCAGCCCGAGCGTGAGGAGCATCGCCTTCTTGCGGCCGGCGCGATCGGCGTACATGCCGATCAGCAAGCCGCCGATCGGCCGCGTGAAGAACCCGACGCCGAAGCTCGCCACCGCAAGCAGCAACTGGCCGACCGGATCGTCCACCGGAAAGAACAGCTTGCCGATGGTCAGCGCGAAGAACGCATAGACGATGAAGTCGTAAAACTCGAGCGCGTTGCCGACCGCCGCCGCCAGAACGAGCCGCGTGCGCGCCGCGCGGCTGGTTTGCATCGAAGGATTCGCGGGCGCGCTGGCAAAGGTAGGTGCGTTCATGATGGATTCCGAAGGATCAGTCGGCGAGCCAGGCTTCGGCCAGGCGCACCCAGTAGCTCGCGCCGATCGCGAGGATGTCGTCGTTGAAATCGTAGCCGGGGTTGTGCACCATGCAGCCGCCCTTCGAGCCGATGCCGTTGCCGATCCACGCATACGTGCCGGGGCACGCTTCGAGCATGAAGGCGAAGTCTTCGCTGCCCATCAGCGGACGCGCGGCCGGATCGACGCGTTGCGCGCCGAGCATTTTCGTCGCGACATCGGTGGCGAAGGCGGTCGGTTCCGCGTGATTCACGAGCACCGGATAGCCGAGCTCGTAGTCGATGTCGGCCGTGCAGCCGAACGCCAATGCCTGCGCGTTCACGAGCGCGGTGATGCGCTCCTGAAGCTGCTTGCGCACGCCCGCGTCGAGCGCGCGCACGGAGAGCTTCAGCAGCGCGGTCTCGGGGATCACGTTGCACGCCTCGCCCGCCTGCACGCTGCCGACGGTGACGACCGCGGATTTCTGCGCATCCACTTCGCGCGCGACGATGCTGTTGAGACCGAGCATGATCGATGCGACCGCGGGCATCGGATCGCATGCGACGTGCGGCATCGCGCCATGTCCGCCGACGCCGCGCACGGTGATGTTCACGCGATCCGACGACGCCATGCCCGGACCCGGCGTGAAGAACATGTCGCCCGCGGGCAGGCCGGGCATGTTGTGCAGGCCGAACACGGCGTCGCACGGGAATTTTTCGAAGAGACCGTCTTCGATCATCGCGCGCGCGCCCGCCTCGCCTTCCTCGGCGGGCTGGAAAATCACGATCAGCGTGCCCGAGAACTGGCGGCTTTCGGCGAGATGGCGCGCGGCGCACAGAAGCATCGCGGTGTGGCCGTCGTGGCCGCATGCGTGCATCGTGCGCGCGTGTTTGCTTGAATACGGCAGGCCGGTGGCTTCCTCGATCGGCAACGCGTCCATGTCGGCGCGCAGTGCGATGCGCTTGCCGCCCTCGCCTTCCGTCAACACGCCGACGACGCCCGTCTTGCCCAGCCCGCGATGCACTTCGTAGCCCCATTGCGCGAGCAATCCCGCGACGAGATCGCCGGTTTGCGTTTCCTCATACGCAAGTTCCGGATGCGCGTGAATGCGCCGGCGCACATCGACGAATTCCGACGCGATGGCGGCAATGCCGGGGATGACGGGCTCGACTGACAACATATGACGCTCCTTGCTCGATGCGATTCGATGTGTGCCAAGCATATAAAGCCGATAAGCAAACCAAAAGACGGTAAATTTATTGCGTGATGACTATTGGTTGTCGGCGATAACCCTAGGATGTCGGCCATGAGCATGAAATATCATCAGTTGCGCGCTTTCCTGACGACCGCCGAGCAAGGCAGCATTCGCGCGGCGGCGCGCAGCCTTCATTTGTCGCAAGCGGCGCTGACTAAGGCGATCAAGGAACTGGAACAGGATCTAGGCGTACCGCTCGTGTTGCGCACAGCGCGCGGCGTGCAACTGACGGCGTTCGGGCAGCAGTTGCGCGTGCGGGCGCATCTGATCGTCAGCGAAATGCGCCGCGCGGAAGACGACATCGCGCAGATGAAAGGCGCCGGCGCGGGCAGCGTGAGCGCGGCCGTCACGCCGACTGCCGCGCTATCGATATTGCCTCAGGCGTATCGGGCGTTTCGCAAGCAGATGCCGGACGCGCGCGTGAGTTTCATCGAAGGCTTTCCGGGCGTCGCGATGCCGCGTCTGCGCGATGGTTCGCTGGACTTCGTCGTGGCGGTCGTCGTGCCCGAACATCTCGCGCCGGAGTTCGATCACATCGAGCTGTACGAGAGCCGCTCGGCGATCGTCGGGCGCGCGGATCATCCGTTGCGGCACTGCACGTCGCTCGCGGAGTTGTCGGATGCGGAGTGGCTGCTGAATCCGTCGCCGGAAAGTTCGACGCAGGCGCTGCTCGATTCGTACGCCGAGCGCGGTCTGATGGTGCCCAAACGCGTGATCGAATGTCCGAGCTTCATCATCGCGCACGGGTTGTTGCGTGGCTCGGATGCGCTCGCCGCGATGCCCGCCGCGTTGCTGGAACATCCATGGGTCGGCGAAGGGCTCGCGATCTTTCCTATCGTTGATCCGTTGCCTGCCGTGTCGGTGCGAATCGTGACGCGCAGGGACAGTCCGCTGACGCCCGCTGCGACGTTGATGCTGGAGTGCTTGCGGCACGCGGCGCGGGGACAGTGAGGCAGGTGCGCTTCAAGAAGATTCCGGATTCGTGGAATAGACAGCGAGAATCGGGGCTGTGAGGAGGAATGCACTCACTTTTTCTGGACGATCATTGCATCAGTCGATGCCTATCCGAATTAGCGACTAAACTTCAAAGAGGCGTCGGTGCATGCGTCCAACGTCTGCGCCCAAACAGTCACGATCCAGACGTGCAAGCGAAGGAGGCAGACCCATGCCGACAACCGTTCGAACCCCTGAGCAGATTCGCGACGAACTGCAAAGCCGCATGGCCAAAATCTCCGCTGACGCGCCGGGAGCTGTGCGCATGCGCATACCGCTGCCAGAGCGGCATCCGCCCGACGCATCCGGCCGCAACTGGAACATCGTGCCGCTCAACGACCTCGGTGCGGACTATGTACATCACGTCGAGAAGGTGATCGAAGACATGCGTACCGAGTTCGTGCTGCCAGATTGACGCTGAAAGCATCGGCAGCACGCCAACAGAATATCAATCGCGCTTTTCGCGATCCCGCGCGGCGCGCTCTGCAATCGCCGCATCGACGGGATCGTCGCGTTGCCGCATTAGCCAGTAGACGCTGCCGAGCGCGATCAGCGCGGCCGCCAGTGCGGCAATGCGGCCCGGGTCCGTGGCAGGGTCAAGGATGATGAACTTGCGCGCTATCGCGAGCATCGCCACGAGAAGCACTGTCTTGACCTGCACGATGTGATCGCGTCTTAACATGACGCGAGTGATCGAATGCTTGAATTCCATCGCGATCAACAACGTCATCACCATGCCGAAAACCGCCTGAAAGATCGCATGATCCAGCGGATCGAGCGCCCCCGACAGCGTCAGCGCTATGACCGCCCGAATCAACTGCCACAGCGATACGACGATGATCACCGAGATCACGACGCTCAGGATGTGGGCGATGATCTGCTCGAAGCGCTCGTAGAAGGTCAGCACGCGCCATTGCAGCCGATATTCGTCGAGCTTCATGCGAATCTGGGTTGGCTTGCTCATGGATGGGGTCGCAGAGAGACTCGGGCACGGAGTGACGCCGACATCGCGTAGCGAGCCAAAGCCGGGCCTATGACGTTGAGCCATGCGTGCGGCGTTTTCTTTCGTCTACGTGCTGATTCTTTTCTCTTGTCTGCTGTGCACGATGCGTCACATCGCACCCCTCAGCAATCGTTGGGCCGCCAACGCTGGTGTAATGAACGCATGCGCGGCGCGCCTGACAGCGTCGCCGGTTTGCCTCGGCCGCGAAGGCGTTAGCTGGATTCTCGTTCAGTCGTCTGGAGCTCGGGAGTACGTCACAAACCACAAACCCCGCACGATGTTCAGAATCGCAGTCTGAGCATGAACCCAAGCGTGAATGGAAGATCGCTCGAAGGGATCGGCGGAATCAGGATGATGTTCGCGCCGACGCGCTTGTATTCCAGCATGATGAGCGGCGCGGCAACCGGACCGACCGTATGGTTATGGCCGAGGCCGTAGCTGCCGTAGTCATAGCCGGAGATGAGCCCGGCCATGACTGCGAGCCTGATGTAATTCCAGTGAAGGAAGTCCGGTCCCCACACGCCGCCGCCGTAGAACGACGGCTTCGACAGCGAATTGCGAAAGTAGCCGCCTGTCACCGCCCATTGCGGCGCGACCCAGCATTCCACGCCGATGCCCGGATTGAATTGCTCGAAGTCCTTGTCCGGGTGAAAGTGATGCGAAGCGACCATCGCGTCGAGCCAGAGACCGTCGCCGCACCAGCTTGCGTGCGCGGCGGGCGTCCAGCCCAGCGCGACGAGCGCGGCAACCGCCGATAAGTGCGCGCGAAACGTTCGGAATCGGGACAGCCATGTGCACATGTTTTATCCGCCAACGCGCGTACGGTGGCGCCGCTTTTTTGAGATGTAGGTCGAGGCGAACTCTACCCGATCGCGACATTTTCGTGTGTGCTGACGAAAAGTCCGTGACGGCTTGCGCGCGTTCGGATGATCTCGGCGAAACTTGTCGACGTTCTATTTTTGTTTTCGAGGCAATGCGCGATGAAGGCTTATAAGCGTCTCGTTCTTTTTCTCGCGGCGATCGCATTGACGGCGTGCACGCCGCTTCAGGTCGTGACGCATCACGTTTCGTCGAGTGAATCGAGCGTGCCGGCAGGACGTTATCAGCTCGATCCGCATCACTGGAACGTGAGTTTCGACGTCGATCATTTCCACTACTCGCGCTTCGTCATCCGATTCGATAAGACCACGGCGCAACTCGACTGGAACGCGGACGGAATGTCCGGAAGCTCGGTACGCGCGCGAATCGACGCGTCCAGCGTCAACACCAATGTGCCGCTGCTCGATCGCATGCTGAAAGGGCCGGACATGTTCGATGGCGCGCGTTATCCGGACATCGTTTTCGTCAGCACGGCGTTTCAACGCACCGGCGAAGACAAGGGCATATTGACGGGCGATCTGACGATACGCGGCACGACGAAGCCGGTCACGCTCAACGTGACGTTCAACGGTCACGCGGTCAATCCGCTCACGAAGCAGGAAACGCTGGGCTTCTCCGCCGACGGACATTTCAGCCGCGCTCAGTTCGGACTGACGACGTGGTATCCGGCCGTCGGCGACGATGTGCACGTCGCCATTCAGGCCGAATTTTCGAAGGCGTCTGCGGACAACGCGCCGTGATGCGTGCCGCTCAGGCCGCGACGGCGGTCCAGTCGAGCACGACCTTGCCGCTGTTGCCGGAAAGCATCGTGTCGAATGCGCGCTGATAGTCGTCGACGGGAAACGTGTGCGTGAGGATCGGGGAGAGATCGAGGCCGCTTTGCAGCATCGCGACCATCTTGTACCAGGTCTCGAACATCTCGCGTCCGTAGATGCCCTTGATTTCGAGTCCCTTGAAAATCACCTGATTCCAGTCGATGGCGGTCTGCGCCGGCGGAATGCCGAGCAGTGCGACCTTGCCGCCGTGATTCATCGATTCGAGCATCGCCGTGAATGCGCTCGGCACGCCGGACATTTCCAGGCCCACGTCGAATCCTTCGGTCATGCCGAGTTCGCTCATCACGTCGCGCAGGTTTTCGTTGGCCACGTTGACCGCGCGCGTCGCGCCCATCTTGCGGGCAAGTTCGAGCCGATAGTCGTTCACATCGGTGATGACGACGTTGCGCGCGCCGACGTGCCGCGCGATCGCCGCAGCCATCACGCCGATCGGCCCGGCGCCGGTAATCAGCACATCCTCGCCGACGAGATTGAATGAAAGGGCGGTGTGCGTCGCGTTGCCGAAGGGATCGAAGATCGCAGCGAGATCGTCGGAAATGTCAGGCGGAATCTTGAACGCGTTGAACGCCGGGATCACGAGAAACTCCGCAAATGCGCCTTCACGATTCACGCCCACGCCGACCGTGTTGCGGCACAGGTGACGACGGCCCGCGCGGCAGTTACGACAAAAACCGCATGTGATATGGCCTTCGCCCGACACGCGATCGCCGATGGCGAAGCCGCGTACTTCCTGTCCCATCTCCACGATCTCGCCGACGTACTCGTGACCGACATGCATCGGCACCGGAATCGTCTTCTGCGCCCATTCGTCCCATTTCCAGATGTGGATGTCGGTGCCGCAGATCGCCGTCTTCCGGATGCGGATAAGAACGTCGTTGTGACCGACTTCGGGTCGCTTCACGCGCGTCAGGGTGAGGCCGGGTGCGCGTTCGAGTTTGGCGAGGGCTTTCATTGCGTTTGATCCTGGCGTTTGATCCTGGCGTTTGGTCTTGATGATGCTGCTTCGAAGGTCGCGGGCCTTTATGCGCATAAAGTCAGCCGATGACGCCGAGGGATCGGCCGACGCGAGCGAACGCATCGACTGCACGATCGATCTGTTCCGGCGTGTGTGCCGCGCTCATCTGCGTCCGGATGCGCGCGCGTCCTTTCGGCACCACAGGGTAGGAAAAGCCAATCACATAGACGCCTTCGTCGAGCAGCGCATCAGCCATCTTGGACGCGAGTTGAGCGTCGCCGAGCATGACCGGAATGATCGGATGTTCACCGGGGACAAGATCGAAGCCGAGCGCGGACATCGCCTTGCGGAAGTGCGCCCCGTTCTCGCGGACGCGCCGGCGCAACGTCGCGCCTTCGTCGCTCGCGAGCAGTTCAAGCACTTTCAGCGATGCCGCGGCGATGTTCGGTGCCAACGTGTTCGAGAAAAGATACGGCCGGCTGCGCTGACGCAGCAAATCGATGACTTCCTTATGCGCGGCGACATAGCCGCCTGACGCGCCGCCAAGCGCCTTGCCGAGCGTGCCGGTAATGATGTCGACGCGATCGAGCACGCCGCATTGCTCCGGGGTTCCGCGCCCGTTCTCGCCGATGAAGCCGACGGCGTGGGAATCGTCGACCATGACGAGCGCACCGTAACGGTCAGCGAGATCGCAGATGCCGGAAAGGTTGGCGATGATGCCGTCCATCGAAAAAACCCCGTCGGTCGCGATCAGCTTGAAGCGTGCGCCGGCTGCATCGGCTTCCTGAAGACGCGCTTCCAGATCGGCGAGGTCGTTGTTCTTATAGCGCAGACGCCGGGCCTTCGAGAGCCGCACGCCGTCGATGATGCTGGCGTGATTCAGTTCGTCGCTGATGATCGCGTCTTCTTCGGTCAGCAGCGTTTCGAAGAGGCCGCCGTTTGCATCGAAGCAACTCGAATAAAGAATGGCGTCGTCCGTTTCGAGAAAACGCGCGATCGCCTGTTCGAGTTCCTTGTGCACGGTCTGCGTGCCGCAGATGAAACGCACGGACGCCATGCCGAAACCATCGGCGTCCAGTCCGTCCTTCGCGGCCTCGATCAGCCGGCGATCGTCCGCGAGACCCAGGTAGTTGTTCGCGCAGAAGTTAAGCACCGCCGCGCCGTTCGCGAGCCGAATGTCCGACGACTGCGGACTCGCGATGACGCGCTCTGTCTTGTAGAACCCCGCAGCGCGAATTTCGTCGAGCGTCGAACGCAAATGGGAGAGATATCGGTCTTTCATCGCAATCCTTGTTCTGGGCCTGCCAATGCAATCCGCGCCTCGTGACTCGCGCGCGCCGTCCTTAGCCCTGTTATAGTGCATCCATCGCATCGGACATGTTCGATATTTCGAACGCATTTCCGATATGCCGAACACTTTACGGGATTGGTCGATTCATGGCAAGCACGGGTTCAGAGGGAAAAGCAGCCGATCTCGCGGGCGCAGGCGCAACACCGCCGCGCGTCGGAGAGATCATTCAACGCTTGCGCAGCGAACGGAAGCTGACCCTCGACGATCTGTCGCGCGCGGCCGGCGTGTCGAAGTCGATGCTGTCGGAGATCGAGCGCGACAAGGCCAATCCGACGATCGCCGTCGCGTGGCGACTGACCAATGCGCTCGGCATCAGCCTCGACCAATTGTTCGCGCAGCAAAGGCCCGCCGAAGCGATCCGCGTTTCGGGGCTGCACGAAATACCGACCCTGAGTGGGGACAACGGCGGCTATCAGTTGCGCGTGTGGGGACCGATTGAACTCGCCGGCAAGTTCGAGTGGTACGAACTTACCCTGCAATCGGGCGCCGCGCTCACGTCGAATGCGCACGAACCGGGAACGCGCGAGCATCTCACAGTGCTGAACGGTTCCATTGAGGTCGATGCGTCGGGTGCGACGCGTCGTCTGAAGGCGGGGGAAACCGCGCGGTATGCCGCGGACGAGGCGCACGCGATCCGGAATGTCGGGCGCGCGGAGGCCAAGGCGTTGCTCGTCGTCATCCACGGCTGATGCGTTGAGCGTCCGGAACTTTTTGCGCATAAAGTCGGCGCGCCGCCGTGCGCCCGCCAATAAAAACGGGACGCATCGAGCACGTCCCGCTCAAAGCGGCGCCGGAGTCGCGGCGCCGGTTGGCCCGTCTTACGGGTTCTTTTTCACGCTGTCCTTCAGATCCTCGCGTGCATCGCCCACGCCTTTTTGGACCTTGCCGGCTGCTTGCTGCATGTCGCCCTTGGCTTCCTGAGCCGTGTCCCCCGTCATTTTGCCGACGCCCTCGTTGATCTTTCCCTTGACCTGCTTGCCAACGCCTTCGGCTTGATCCTTGTTCATGTCAGTTCTCCCGTGGTTTGCAGCGCTGTTGGCCGCGCGGTGCCGTCGAACGAACGCAGAAACTGCCTGCGCGTTCCGCTCAGGAGTTTCCCAAGCACGGTTAAACGATGCGCTTTGTCGGCAGGCGCGCATAGCCGCGCATGTCTGAAACGCACGTAGGCGGAATCGCACATACACCCGGTTCGACTAGCGCGACGCTATTTTCATTGCAACAAGTACTGTATATTTGTACAGTACAATAAGACCGGCCGGAAGGGGTGGATCATGGAGTCGAATGGTGAAAACCTGAGCAGAAGGCAGTTCGCCCGCGCGGTGCATGACCTCGAGCGCATCACGCGTCAGATCGCGGGGCGTTACATCGATAAAGGAGTGCCGCTGACCTGGCGGCTGTTGCATGCCATCGAGGCGGAGGCCGTCGCGGACCTCGGATTCGCGGGACGACACGAAGCCGCCTTGCGCGAGCTGTTCGCGCGTCCCGATGACTTTCATTTCCCCGAAACCGATGACGTCGTCGACGTTGCATCCTCGGATGCCTTGCCCGCCGTTTTCGCCTTCGCCGTAGACGCCTACGAGCGCGCATCGCGACAGAATCGGCCGCGAGCAGTCAGCGCTGCGCATTGACGCATCCCGCGGCACGCGACTGAACCCGCGTGCCCCGGTTCATGTCATCGCGCAGCGGATCGTTTCACGGCGCGAACTCCGCCGCGATGTCCGCATCCGAACGCGATTCGAGCTTGCCGTCCCGGCACGCAACGCGAAACACCTCGTAGTCCTTTTCCACCTGATCCGCGTAGGCGCGACCGTAGCGCACTAGAACGTCGGCCATTCGATCGCTGTTGCCCAGGTAGCCCGAGATTTCCGGCGCGCATCCGCCGGACTTCGCGTGCGCGCGGGCAAGCGCCCAGCCGCAAAGCACGGCGTACTCGCGAAAGACGTCGTCGCTGAAAGTATCGAGTTCTGCGGAAATTTTCATGTCGCGTAACTGGCGGATGTAGAGCGTGCGCCCGAGCGGTCCGGTCGCCCAGCCGAGAAACGGGTCCGTGGCGGCCTGCATCAGACGTTGTCCGTGAACGACGCGGTGCCCGTCGTGTTTGATATCGTCGGCGTGCTTCGCATGTTTCGTGAATCTCGCGACGACCGACGTCGATGCCTCCTTCATCTGCAGGAAAAGCGGCTTGTCGTGATGATCCGTGAGCAGCAAAACGAGGCAGCGCGTGCCGACGCTGCCCACGCCGACCACCTTGAACGCGACGTCCTGCAGGCTGAATTGCGACAGCAATCTCGCGCGCTCCGGCGTAAGCGTCGCGACATAATCGCGCACGAGCGTCGCGAGCGCATCTTCACGACTGGCTTTGAGCGTCATCCAGCCGTCGTTCTTATCGATCAGCGTGCTCTTGCCGTGGATGTGAAACACGGCAGGCGGCGCATCGCGAATGCGCCACGTGTCGCCGGTTCGGTCGGCGAGTTTCGGCAGCATCGTTTCGTGCGTGCGGCGCGAAGCCCGTTCGATGCCGCGCTTGATGCGCCGCCGCGCGTCTTCGCTCTGCACGGCCTGGTACATGCGATCGAAGGTGATGCGCTCGTACCAGAGATCGAGCACGCTCATTTCAGCGTACTCGCGCAGATGCGTCTGATAGCTGCGCGCGGCGACAAACGCGAACTCGTCCGCAGCCAGATCGCCGTGGCCGAGATGCCGGCCGGCGATCGTGAAGCTCGCGACCAACCGTTTCAAATCCCATTCCCACGGACCGGGCGCGGTTTCGTCGAAGTCGTTGAGATCGAAAATGAGCGCGCGCTCCGGCGTTGCGAAGCCGCCAAAGTTGGAAAGATGACAGTCGCCGCAGATCTGAATGGCGATGCCGCTGTCCGGTGTGCCGGCCAGGTCGTGCGCCTGAAGGATCGCGCTGCCGCGATAAAACGTGAACGGCGAAACGAGCATGCGGCCGTAACGCAAGGGAATCAGCGCATCGACGCGGCCTTTGCTGCTTGTCCGCAAAAGCTCGATGGGATCGCGATCGGCATCGCCGATCGCCTCTTGCGCGGCCCGCGGTGTGCGTTCGCGCCTGGCGCGTCCATTCGCGCGACGTTCCTGCCAGGATTGCTGGGGCATCGCTCGCTCCTTTTTGCTCTTGTGTTCGTGGATGGAAGGAAGCCGTATAGACGACAGTAGTCGACGAAACGCACGCCCGCCAAGACAGTTATCGACACTTTGGCGGACACACGCGCTTGACGTCGCCCGCCCGAAGCCCGACCCTGTGCGCAGTGCAATACAGCGCGCAACGCGCCTTCGAACAATATGCCGAACACTTCCGATCTCTTCGACCAACAGCGCGCCGACTGGCAGGCGGACCCGCACGCCGCGTTCGATGCATGGCTCGCCCAGCAATCGTTCAGGGCGTCATCGGCCGATGTGTATCGCGCGCAATGGGGAAATTTTCTCGAGTGGCTGGCCACCAAACGCGCGACGCTGCATACGGTGCAACGTCCGGTCATCGAACAGTTCGTCGCGCAACTGGACATCCGACGCCCGCAGCGCATGCGGTATCTGCGGCTGATCGAGCGCGTGCTGGATCACGTTCGGGAAGTGGACTCGGCGGCGACGAATCCGGCGCGCTTCATCGCTCAGGACGGCGACGCGGCATGGCGCAAGGCACGCGACAACGAGCCGACGGGCTTTCTCACCCACGATGAGCGCGCGCTGCTCGTCGCGCATCTGTTTTCTCCGATCGGCGCCTTGTCGGCCGGGCAGCGCTGGCGCGAGCGGCGCGACCGGGCGTTGGTCGCCGTCTTTCTCGGCGCGGGCGTGAAAACGGGCGAAGCGGCGCAATTGACCGTCGATTGCTACGCGGCCGGCGCGCCTTACGTGACCGTCGACGCGTCGAATCCGCTGCTGATCCGGCAGGCGCGGCTCGCTCCGTTCGCGGTCGAACTGCTCGACAACTGGATCAGCGAGCGCAAGACGGCTGGCCTTGCAGGCGAATTGCTATTCCCGGCAGCACCGACGGGACGCTCCATGCACAAGGCGACGATGCTGCGCGCGATCGACGCCGTCGTGGCCGCGTCCGGGATAGCGGCATCGCGCGTCGCGCGCGCAAGTCCGCAGACCTTGCGCAACACGTACGCGGCGGAGTTGTTCGAGGATGGCACGGACCCCGATCGCGTCGGCCAGTGGCTCGGATTCCAGCAGACGATCTCGGTTCACCGGCTGCATCGTGCCTGGCAAGAATGGATGGGTGAGCAAATACGGGAGCGCGACATTGCTCACGCGCGCGCCGACGGGGAACGGCACATGTCCGTCGACGATCCCGAAAACCCTCACCTTTGACGCCGGCGCTCACTCGACGCGCGATTACGAGGTGCTGACGCGCGCCGACCGGATAAATTCGTCGACGGCCGCAAGCTTCGATGCCGTGGCCCCGGAGGTGCGCTCGCAGTTCGGGCAGGAGAGCTCGTATTCGTCTTCGTGGCGCTGCAGTTCCGGTTCGCCAGCCTCGCACGCCGGACAGGAAGTTGGCGCGGCGACGTGCGCGTCAATCTGCGTGCCGAGGCGGGCGATCTCGGCGGAAGTGAGGCGCCCCTGCGCCGCCAGCGACGCGATCAACGCGCCGACTTCCGCGCTCGCACCGGATTGAACCCGCCGTGCATCGCGCTCGAGAACTAGCGCATCGATTTCGTCGGACTGCGCCCGCACTTGCGACTCGAGCCGGTCGGCGCGGCTTCGGGCTGCGCTAAGTTGTTGAATGAAATCGAATTCCTTCTGACTCGCTTCGCGTGCGCTGGTCTGATAGGTGGCGGCCATGCCGCGCAGGGAGTCGAGTTCGACGAGCATCGGATGCACGCGCCGTTCGGCCTCCTTGACCGCGTCCTTGATCTGCTGAGCGTAGTGCTCGGTGCTGTGGCGCAGCTCGTTTTGAAGCTCGTCGATGCGGTCGCGCAGCCGTGCCGCAGCGTCCTGCTCCTGCTGCAGACGCGCCGAGAGCGTCTCGTTCTCCTTCTCCCATCGGGCGATGACTTCGCGCAAGCCCGCCTGAGCGTCTGTGCCTTGACTGCGCAGCGTCTTCAATTCGGCTTCCAGCGCCGCGATTTGAGCAGCGCCTGCTTCGGCGCGCGCCTCGGCACGCTGCTGAGCCCGCTCGATCGCCTCGCGACGAATATCGGCATCGCGAGCCTGGGCTTGCGCGGCCTGGATGGCCATGTCCAGACGGGCCTTTTCCTCGTTAAGGGCGGCACGCGCGGCCGTTTGAGCCTCGTCATATAAAGCCGCCAGCAGTTCGCCGGCACGTTCCTGCAATGATTCCGGCATCGCCCCAGCGTCGATGCGAACGCGCAACGTCGAACGGAGACTGGCCCAGAACGCCTCGATGTCCTTGGGGATGTCGCTTGCGCTGCCGGTTTGAGTCAGTTCGCGGACAGTCGTAACCGAGGGCCGAACGCCCAGGTCGAAGAAGAGTCGCTTGCAGGCGTGTTGAGAGAGGTCTTGCCGCCGTGCGCCGGTGGCGCGCATCGCTTCGATTTCTTGGCGCAGCGTGTCGCGAGTAGATTGATCCATGGTGAAAATCTAGCAGTTCAACATGATGATCATAACGTTTTACGTGTTGATCGTTATGTTTTTCGTTCGATCGTTCACACCAACGTCGATAACAGAGCATTTAGGCCGTTTTCGACAACTTGGCATGGTACACATGTCCGCCGTCGTGAAACATCCTGAAGATACCCCTGCAAGTCGATGATTTGTCGCGGATTTTAGTCCCATACGCGCCATGGGCGTCTGTTTCACGCAGCTTTTCGTTTTTCTAATTACTGCGTGCAAAACACTGCACCGCTAGAGAGTATTAGAAGTTAACACCTTTGAACCTTGTTAACATCGTTAACGCCAGCCAGAACCCTTATCGGATAAGGCTTTGCCGGACGTCAGGTGAGATTGTACGGGAACTATGGTGAAACTCTGCGGGAGCGAACGGTGACGGGCTTCGGGATGATCGGTGAGGGCCCTCGGGAAGAATCGTGAGCGGGTTCGGGGAGGCTCCAAAATGATGGGTGAGCTTATTCGGGGGCACGCGCACGCTAACGCGTTGATTTCTGAGGGCGCCCCCCTGGTCTGTCGGCTTCGTTCGGTGAGAATTTTCGGGAGCATGCGAATCGCACTATTTTGGAGTCGATTCGGGTAAAGCTTACCGATCGGTGAGGGCTTTCAGGGTAATTCCCGAGAGAAAGGTGAGCGTTTTCGGGGGCGAAGGCTGCTTTTCGCTGAAATTTTCATCTGCCGACGCCTGAGGTGAGCTTTTCCGGGAGCGAAATGGAAGATTCACGTTCTCGGTGCAGCCGTAGTCTCTTCTTGGATGGGCTCGCAGGGCCGGTGAGAGCGTCTAAGGTGAGCCTTTCCAGGAGTGTCTGCGCCTGCTTTTTTCAGTCCATCTTCCCTGTCATGCGCCTCGCATGGTGAGGAAATCCGGGATCACGCGCGCTGTACGAGAGCTGTCGCTGCACTAGATGAGAAATCGCGCGCATGAAAAAACATATTAGAAACAAGTGGATAGACCAGGATGGCCTGTCGTTGCGTTTAGCGGAAACACGGTATGGTGAGGGAATGCGGGAGCTACGAGCGTCGGTGCGGGATAGTGCCAAGAAACCGTCGGTGAGGATTTACGGGAGCCACCTTCTTCACGTTTTGTGTCGAAAGCGAGATAAGTGCCTGGGAGAGCACCATTTTTGAGCGACGACGGAAAAAAGGTGAGGCTTTGCAGGACGCAGCAGGGTGAGCATTTGCGGGACAGGCGATATGAGGTGCAGCAGGTCAAAAGTGATAGTTTTCGGGGGCCATAGGCGGCGCGAAGCCCGTAGAACGGGGCTGAACGGGGGCGATCGGGTTGAAGAAAACTCGATGAGGTGAGACTTTTCGGGACCTGTCGATGCCGATCTTTCGAAGTGAGGGCGCGCCGTTATAACTTTGCACCGCACCGATGCGCGGCCGAAGCGGAGAAGGACGGACTTTCGGCTGTCTCTGCCGCGCCACACGTCGTTCAACGAGCCGAAAAATTTTTAAGGTGAGCCTATTCGGGAGACTGCTTGAGCTCCCGGATGGCGCCGAAAAACCGTCGCAATCCGTTTACCCGCGTGGACACTGCAGCTAAAAGATACCCTCGATCGGTGAGCGGTGAGTGTTTTCGGGAGCGCACCGCAGTGAGCCGTGCTGTCTGTCTGGGAATCACCCCTGTGTGGTGAGGGTGTCCCTATAGACGGGCTTCACCCCAATCGGTATCCTTGCTCGCAATATCGATCTTGACCATTTCATGGCCACCAAGCGCGCAAAGAAAACCGATGTCGTCAGCCCCAGTTCGGCGGAACTGCGCAAGGCAGTCGAGGCCATTGCGATTCAGCCGAAAAGCGGCAAGATCACGCTGCTCACCAGAAAGTTGTTCAATGTGCTGCTAGCCGTTGCTCAACAAGCCGACGACTCGGGTGACACGTATCGCGCGTTGCTGTCGGATATCGTCGCAAATTCTGCGTTCGACTCGAACGACACTGCGCTCGTGAAGGAGCATTTGCGTCGCATGGTGTCGGTGCAGGTCGAATGGAGCACCGGCACATCGAGTCAGAAGCCGGGTCGCAAGTGGGGCATCTCGACGCTGATCGCCGACGCCGAAATCCTCGAAGATCCGACGACGCGCCGCGTCTGGGTCGAATTTTCATTCGCGCCGAAAATCAAAAAGAAGCTGCTGGATCCTGTGCAGTATGCGCGCCTGAGCCTGCAATTCCAGAGTCAGTTGCGCAGCAGCGCCGGCCTCGCACTCTATGAAATTTGCGTTCGCTATCTCACGAATCCCAGCCATCTGACGATGCGCGAGACGTGGGAATGGTGGCGGCCTATTCTTTCAGGAACGCCCGATACCGAAGCCGGCGACGAAGCCAAGCGCGAATACAAATACTTCAAACGCGATTATCTGCGGCCCGCAATCGCCGAGGTGAATGCGGTGACCAATATCTTCGTCGAACTGGTGGAACACCGCGAAGGGCGCCGCGTGGCTGAGATTCAGTTCCGCGTGACCGAACAAAAGCAGCCGATGCTCGCGCTGGACGAACATCCGAACGTCTTCGACAGCACGTTGGTGGATCGGATGGTGAAGATTGGCATTCCGCTCAAGGACGCGCAGACGCTGTATGCCGACAGCGAGGAAAACCGCATCCGCGCGGCGTTGCAGATGACCGAACAGCGCATGCGCAGCACGACTTTGCCGCCGGTTCGCAGCGGCGCGGCGCTTTTCAAGGACGCGCTCAAAAAGGGCTACGCGCCACCGGTAGAAGCGCTGCCTCCGGCAACGAGCGGTACGGCCTCCCGCACGCCGGCTGCCGCCGACGATCTCAAAGCCCGCTTGTTGAGCGAATTCTCGGCGTACCGCCGCAAGGAAGCGCGCGTGCTGTACGACGAGCAAGGTGAGGAAGAACGGGAGGTCGCGCGTCAATCCTTCGAGGAGGACGTTTTGCCGGGGCTCGGTGCCCACATGCGCGACGACTGGCGCAAGCGCGGACTGGATTCGAAGCTGGCGGAAACATCCTTCTTCGACTGGCTGGCGCGAAAGACGTGGGGCGAGCCGACCGATGGCGACTTGCTGGCATTTACGCTCAGTCAATCGCGCTAAAGTCTCCGCGCGCAACCGAAAACGTCCAATTCGAAAATGGCCGCCGGTCCATGATCTCGGCGGCCATCGTGTGCATTTACTTCTTGGTCTCGACAGGCTGAAGCATCAGTTCGATCTGATGCAGTAGCTCATCGCGCTTCTCGCGCGACAAGCCTCGCAAACGCAACTCGAGACGATCTTCGCCGTATGACTTCAGATCGCCGACTGCGACGCCGTCCAGCTTGATTTCGAGGCGCTGCGCATAGCGTTGCCGACCAGGCGTCTTCGGCGCTTCCTGAGCGTTCGCGCGGCCCTTGACGATATCGGCGACCTGCCGCGTGCTCAGGTCATCCGACGTGATCTTGTTGATCAGCCGCAGCGTGGCGTCGGTGCCGCGCGCGGCGTGATAGCGCACGATCTGATAGGCCATGTTCGAGCCGAATCGGTCCGGCCGCGCAACCATCTCGTGCATGACGTTCTCAGGAAGCTTCGCGATCGACAAAGCGACGGCGATCGTCGATTCGTCCAGCCCGAGGTGATCCGCCAGTTCGCGCTGGCTCTGGAAATGCTGTTCGTCGAGAAAGCGTCGCCAGACCACGGCGTTGTCGAAAACAGTCTGCGAGTCGCGCTGAACGTTCAGGTCATAACCGAGCTTGTAGCTCTGAATGCCGATCGGCAGATCGACGACCACTGCCTTCACGGTTTCCTTGTTTGCCTCTTTCAGTGCTCGCACGCGCCGACCGCCATCGCTGACGAAGAACGTTCCCGGATGCTCGTAATCGGGAATGACGTGAATCGCCTGTTGCTGGCCCTGCTTCGCCAGATTGACGGCCAATTCCGCGATTGACGTCTTCAGATAGAAATGGCGCGGGTTGAACGGGCTGGGCTTGATCGACTTGAGCGGCAACTCGATTATCTGTCCGGCCGTGTAGCGGTTTGCACGGCGCCACGCACGATATTCATCGGACTCAGGTCCGGCGTTGATGTCGCCCGGCTCGTCGGCCACGAAGGCGCTCGATCGGCCGTTCGCGGCGGCCTGCCCCACATGTTGAATGTCGACGATGCCATCGATCGCATTCAGGCGATCCAGCGCAGTGCGCTTCTCGCTGCTCGTCGTGTCGGGCCGAGCCTTGAAGCCCTTGGCAAATTGGGACGGTTTCATTCAGGGTCCTTTATGCGCATAAAGTCAGGAGAGCATGTCGAGGATCTCGTCCGCGACCGAGCGGATTTCCGCCGCTGCGAGGCGCGAGCCGCGATCGCTCATTTGAAGCACGGTCTGTCCAAGCGCCATCGCCTGCTTGTAACACTCGCGCGTTGGGATCTGCGTTTTCAATAAGGGAAAGCCGAGCTCTTCGAGCGCAACCTTGAGTTCGCGCGTGAGCATGCGCTTTTCTTCGGTCTTGTTGAGCAGAAAGACGGCGCGCAGATCTTCGTTCATCACCTGCGCTTGCTGAACGAGCTTGACAAGGCCGACGCTCGACCAATAGTCCGCCGGCGATGACGAAGTCGGAATCACCGCGACGCTCGCCGCCAGCAACACGACGCCAGATACCTTCTCGGTGATCGACGGCGGGCAATCCACGACGATGACGTCGTAGTCGTTGACGAACTTCTTGATTTCCCGATGAATCTGCCCGCCGGCCTCGGAGAGATTGACGACTGGAAACGGGATGCCGCTTGCGTCATCCGATGCGGCGCTTGACCAATGGATCAGCGTGTTCTGACCATCGGCGTCGACTACGAGCACACGCTTCTTCTTTTCGTGAAAGGCCGCACCGAGATGCATCGCAATCGTGCTTTTGCCGACGCCGCCCTTTTGTTGCGTGATCGCTATGATTTCCGCCGCCACGTTCCACTCCGTATTTTGAAGTCCGTTGAATTCTACATTGTCGTTGTTGTTTTTCCAGTGATATTCCGCAACAACTGACTCGCGTTAGCCGTTCGGCCGAGGTTTATGCGCATAAAGTCCTTGTCCGGCCGGCGGCCGGCGTCGGACGTGCCCGACTTTATGCGCATAAAGCCGCCGCCATCCTATGGCGAGGCGGGTCTTACAAGCACCGCCGCCTCGCCTTTATGCGCATAAAGTCGCACTCCCTCGGTGGCCTGGACGCCAGTCATCACCTGCAAAACGAAATCGCCTATCCTAGGCGCTGACACAACTGCGCCTACGCCGGAGCCTCCATGACTGTTCGCAACCTGGACACCCTGTTCGCGCCGAAGTCGATCGCTGTCGTCGGCGCTTCCTCGCGTGCGGGCAGCATCGGCGAGATGGTCTGGGCGCGTGTGCAATGCGCTGGCTTCACAGGTTCTCTTTGGCCAGTCAATCCAAAATACGACTCGCTGACCGGCGAAACCGTGTACCGCGACGTCGACGCGTTACCGGAAGCGCCGAACGTTGCCGTGATTTGCACGCGACCGCACACTTGGCCGGACCTCATCGAGCGCCTCGGCCGACGCGGAACGAAAGCCGTCGTGATCGTCGGCGAAGCGAAGCAACGCGGAGAGTCTTCCGCAGCGGACGCCGACGAATGGACCGTTCGTACGCTCGCCGCCGCCCGGCCTTTTCTCGTGCGCGTGATCGGACCTGCCAGTCTCGGCGTCGTCACGCCGGCAATCGGCGCATGTCTCGGCGCCCCCGCATGCAGTGTCAAGTCGGGCGGCGTCGCGTGGGTGTCGGGATCGAACGCGCTGACGAACGGCGTACTGGGATGGGCGCGTGCTCGCGGACTCGGCTTCTCGCGAATCGTCGCGCTCGGGGATGAAGCCGACGTCGATTCCGGCGACATCCTCGATTTCCTTGCAAGCGATGCATCGACGCGTGCGATTCTGCTCGCCATCGAAACGGTTCGGTCGGCGCGCAAATTCATGTCCGCCGCGCGCGCCGCCGCGCGAAACAAACCGGTGCTCGTGCTGCGCACGGGTCGCGATGACCCTTTCGACCGCCTCTACGGCGCGGCCTTCCGCCGTGCCGGACTCGTCCGCGTCGATTCGCTCGATGATCTGCTCGATGAGATTGAGACCTTGGGCATCGGCCGCGTCGCGACAAGCGATGTCGCAACTGTCATCACAAGCGACCGCGGCGTCGCAGCACTTGCCCAGGACGCCTTTGGCGCAGCCGGCGACGACCTCGCGCAATGGCCGATCGCCGCGCGCGACGCCGTCGCCGCCGCGCTGCCTCGCGCTCGCGCGGGCAATCCTCTTCTTCTCGGCGACGACGCCACGCCCGCGGATTTCGGCGCGGCGCTCGAAGCGCTCGCATCGCATCGCGAGACCGGCACAGTGTTCGTCGTGCATGCGCCGACGCATAGCGCGCCCGTCGCCGAAGTCGCCCGCACGTTGATTGCCGAGCGACGTCACGCTTATCGCGGATTGCTCGCGTGCTTTTTCGGCTGTGTCGATGCCGCCACGCGCGACGAGTTGCACGCGAACGGCATTCCCGTGCACACGACGCCGCATCGGCTGGCGCGCGGTTTTGCCCGGCTCGTCGATTTCCGGCAGGGCCGCGAACTCTTGATGCAAACGCCCGACGGCCTCCCCGCGAATATTCCCGAAGACATCGACGCCGCGCACAACGAGATTCGCACGGCGCTCGCAAACGGCATCGCCGAATTGAATGGCGAACGTGCGGCGCGCGTATTCGCTCGTTTCGGCATCTCGGTGAAACCGGGGCCGCCCGACTCGCTTACGAGCGATGCCGTCGAAATTCAGACGCGCCTGCTCAACCATCGCGTGTTCGGTCCGGTATTCGAATTCAAGGCCGAAGGCGCGCTCGGCCTTGCCGACGCACTTCACGAGTTTGCGTTGCCGCCGCTCAATCCCGTGCTTTCGCGCGATCTCGTCATGCGCTCGCCGCGTTCGCGCGAACTGCCCGCCGAGTCGCTGCTCAATGCGCTGACGGCGTTATCGCAACTCGTTTGCTATATCGAAGAAATCGTTGCGCTGCGTCTCACGTTGCGCGTGACGCGCGATTCAGTCGCCGTTCACGAACCGCAACTCACGCTTGGCGCGCATCGCAAGCCGCTGGCGATCGTGCCGTATCCACGCTGCCTCGAAGAGACGCTCGACTGGCGCGGCATGCGCGTCACCGTGAGGCCGATTCGTCCCGAAGACGAAGAAGCGCACGCGGCGTTCGTCGCGGCCAATACCGCCGAGGATTTGCGCCTGCGCTTCTTTGGCGCTGTCCGTAACTTCGATCATTCGCAACTCGCGCGCATGACGCAAATCGACTACGACCGCGAAATGGCGCTGATCGTCACGCGAGCGAACGGTGACGGCACGGGCGAGACGCTCGGTGTCGCGCGCGCGATCGCCGATCCTGACAACGAGACCGCGGAATTCGCCGTCGCCGCGCGCTCGGATATGAAGGGCAGGGGATTGGGCTCGCTGCTGCTGTCGCGCATCATCGACTACGCGAGACAGCGCGGCACCCGCTGGATGGTCGGCGAGGCGTTGCGCGAGAACGCCGGCATGATCGCGCTCGCACGCAACACCGGCTTCGAAGTGACGAAGACCGACGACCCGGGCGTCGTCGGTTTCAGGATGCGGCTGTGCGATGCGCCGTCACAGCCGCGCGGCGATTAAGCCGCGAATTTGGCGAGCGCGTCGTCGATCTGGGCGCGCGACAGCGAAAGCTCGTCGAGCAATGCTTCGGCGTACAAACTGCCCGTTTCCTTTTCGAGGCGCGCGATTGTCAACGCGCAGCGCGACGTGTCCTTCAACGTCGCGATGAACGGCTTCACCGATTGCCCCGAAGTGAACGCATCGAAGAGCGGCACGCGAATGTCGTCGGGCAGCGCGCGCGACGTCCACTGATACGGCTTGCCGTTGTACGTCAGTTGCGGCGGCAGCGTGCGCTCCTTCTTCGCGGCGGGAATCAGGCCGAATGTCCGTGCCGCATCGCCGATCTGCTCGGCCGAAAAAAGCTCGTCGGGCGTGATGTCGAACTGCGCGATATACGTTTCGATCGCCTGCATCGCGGCCGCGCGATCGTCGCGTTTCTTTTGCGCGCGGGCGACAATCTCGCGCAGTTCGTCGGCTTCTTCGGATGTGATCGTGAAGTTCGCCTGTTTTTGCTGCAGTTCGGTGAAGCGGAGGAATTCGGAGTCGGAAAGGAGTTTCGCCATCGGGAATGCGTCGGATTGGATACGGCGGCACGCCATCGCGGCGCGCCGTCTTTTTGAGAGGGCCGCCATTCTAACGCGCGAAGCGTGCGCCATTCAGTCGTGCGTCATCGAAAGCGACGCGGCTGCATTTTTCAGCAAGGACGTGACGTCTTCGATCGACGGCGCCACGTAATCGTCGATGCGCCGCAGGTACGGGCAGGTGAGAGCGGCGATCGCCTGGCCGGACGGCCCGAGCAGCGGATACGTCACGTCCGTCACGCCGAAAGTCTGCTGGCTATCCTTTTGCGAATAGCCGAGTTCGCGAACTTGCCGGTAGTCGGCGTCGAGCACGGCGCGATCGACCGCGAGTTCGCCTTTGACCTTCGTATGCTCGGCGAGCATGTGTTCGCGCTGTTCGTCGGTCTGAAACGCGAGCATGACGCGGCCGGAGCCCGTGTCGATCAACCCGACGCGCGAGCCGAGCCGCACTGAAATGCCCCACGTGCCGGGACCGTCCACTTGCGCGATGACGAGCAAATTTCCGCGATCGTAGACGACGAGATGCACGGATTGCTCGGCTGCATCTGCGAATCGCTGCATCGCCGGAAGCGCCTCGGCGATGAGCCGATTCATCGGCGGATGCCGATGCGCGAGCGCATACAGCTTCAGGCTCAACGAATAACGATCGCCTTCAGGCGAGCGCACAACGTACTGCCGCGCGACCAGCCGCTCCAGCATCCGATACATCTCACTCGCGTTGCGCCCGAGCATCTTCGTGATTTCCGCACGCGTGAGGCCCGACTTTTGTTCCGAAAGCAATTCGAGAATATCGAGCCCTTTATCGAGCGCGGGCGCGCGATAACGATCGGCGTCGTTGTCTTCCACGTCCATGTGCTGTCTGAGTTGGTTCATGAATTCGCGCGAGTTTAAGCCTTCCGTCAGGGAGCGCGATCCCATTCGCATGCGCCGGCTAGGGAAATCACTGATCGATCCGGGTTGCGTCATTGTTGACTTCGACTGGTGCGTCTATGAATATTACGTTCACTGATGAATCGTTGCATCCACGTTTTCCCGCGGCGACTTGCTTTGGACGTTCGGCGCAATCCTCCTTCTGAGATCGACGATGCAAGAAACCACCGACCCGCGCCTGATTCTTCTCAGTCCGGAAGACAACTGCCTGATCGCCGCCGCGCGCCTGCCCGCTGGCGAGACGCTGATGATCGAAGGCGAGTCTGTCACGCTCGTGACGACCATCGAGCTTGCGCACAAGATCGCGCGGCGCGCGTTGTCGAAGGACGAAAAGGTACTGCGTTATGGCGCGATCATCGGCCACGTAAGCGTCGATGTCGCGCGCGGCGAGCATCTGCATACGCACAACCTGGAAAGCGACTACCTACCCACTTACACGCACGACGCCGCACACGCCTACGTGCAGCACTGAACACTTCCATGGACACTTCCGCACTGCAGGGCTATCTCCGGGCGGATGGCCGCAAAGGCATCCGCAATGTCGTCGCGGTGGCGTATCTCGTCGAATGCGCGCATCACGTTGCGCGCGAGATCGTCGCGCACTTCCGTCCATCTTTCGATGATTTCGATTCCTTCGATCCGCAAGTCGAACCGCCCGTGCATCTGATCGGCTTTCCGGGCTGCTATCCCAATAGCTACGCCGAAAAGATGCTGGAGCGCATCTGCACGCATCCGAACGTCGGTGCGGTGCTGTTCGTGTCGCTCGGCTGCGAGAGCATGAACAAGCACTATCTCGCCGATGTCGTGCGCGCGAGCGGCCGTCCCGCCGCCGTGCTCACGATTCAGGAAAAAGGCGGCACGCGCAGCACGATCCAGAACGGTCTCGACTGGGTGCGCGAGGCGCGCGCGACGCTCGCGGCTCAACAGAAAGTGCCGATGGCGCTCGACGAACTGATCGTCGGGACGATCTGCGGCGGCTCGGACGGCACCAGCGGCATCACGGCGAATCCGGCCGTGGGGCGCGCGTTCGATGCTTTCATCGATCAGGGCGCGTCGTGCATCTTCGAGGAAACGGGCGAGTTGGTCGGCTGCGAATTCCACATGAAACGGCGCGCGGCGCGGGCCGAACTGGGCGATGCCATCGTCGAATGCGTGCAAAAGGCCGCGCGCTATTACACGACGATGGGCCACGGCTCGTTCTCGGTCGGCAACGCGGACGGCGGACTGACGACGCAGGAAGAGAAATCGCTCGGCGCATATTCGAAGAGCGGGGCGTCGCCGATCGTCGGCATCATCAAGCCGGGCGATATTCCGCCGACCGGCGGTCTCTATCTGCTCGATGTCGTGCCCGATGGCGAGCCGCGCTTCGGCTTTCCGAATATCAGCGACAACGCGGAGATCGGCGAGCTGATTGCGTGCGGCTGCCACGTCATTCTCTTCACGACGGGGCGCGGCTCGGTCGTCGGCTCGGCGATATCGCCCGTCATCAAGGTCTGCGCGAATCCGTCGACGTATCGCAATCTGTCCGGCGACATGGACGTCGACGCGGGCCGCATCCTCGAGGGCCACGCGACGCTCGACGAGGTGGGCCGCGAGATCGTCGACGTGACCGTTGCGGTGGCGGCGGGCGCGGCGTCGAAGTCGGAGGCGCTCGGGCATCAGGAGTTCATCCTGACTTACAAAACCTTCGAGCCGGTCGGCCCCGCGTGTTTGCCGAGCGCCGCGCGACGCGTTACTGTGGCGGCTTGAGTTTCGCCATCTCTAAAATCATTCGGGGTTTGCAGATGACCGCAGAAGCGCAAGAGGCAGTTTCACGTCGACGCAGGATTGGCCGCACGTCGCTGGAAGTCACCGCGTTGTCGCTCGGCACCGCGCCGCTCGGCGGTCTGTATCACGAGCTGACGGAAGACGAGGCGCGCGCGACCGTCGATGCCGCGTGGCAGGCGGGCATCCGCTTCTTCGACACGGCGCCGCACTACGGCCACACGAAAGCGGAGCATCGGCTCGGCGATGCATTGCGGCGTTATCCGCGCGGCGATTTCGTGCTGTCGACGAAAGTCGGCCGCCGCTTCGTGCCGCGCACGACGCCCGACGACGGCAGCGAAGGCTGGGCCGCGCCGCTGCCGTTTCAGGCGATTTACGACTACACCTACGACGGCATTCTTCGTTCATTCGAAGACAGTCAGATGCGGCTCGGCATGACCGATATCGATATCGTGCTGATCCACGATATCGGCCGCGTGACGCACGGCGACAAGAACGCGCACTACTGGAAGCAACTGACCGATGCAGGCGGCTTCCGCGCGCTCGAAGAATTGAAGCAATCGCGCGGCGTGAAAGCGGTCGGCCTCGGCGTGAATGAAGGCGCGGCAGTGATGGAAGCGATGGCCGAATTCGACATCGACTGTGCGCTGCTCGCCGGCCGCTACACACTGCTCGAGCAAAACACGCTCGATGATTTATTGCCCGAATGCGAGAAGCGCGGCGTGAGTATTTTGCTGGGTGGCGCGTTCAACTCGGGCATTCTCGCGCGTGGTCTCGATGCCAACGCGCATGGCGATCTCAAGTTCAATTACGGCGATGCGCCGAAGGACGTCGTCGAGCGCGTCGGCAAGCTGGAACGCGTATGTCGCGCGCATGGCGTTGCGCTGTCGACGGCGGCCATCCAGTTTCCTTATGCGCATAAAGTTGTGGCCACGGTTCTGATGGGCGCGCGCACGCCGGTCGAAGTGCGCGAGAACGCTGCATCGTTCGCGACGCCGGTTCCGTCCGCGCTGTGGGACGCGTTGCGCGCGGAAGGTCTGCTTCATGCGAATGCACCGGTGCCGCGATGACATCGAATGTGAACATCGACGCGCATCAACACTATTGGGATCCCGCGCGCGGCGACTATGGCTGGCTCACGCCCGACATGAAGCCGCTGTATCGCGTGTTCGGTCCCGACGATCTCGCGCCGCTGCGCAAGGCGGCCGGCGTTCAGAAAACGGTTGTCGTGCAGGCCGCGCCGACGGTCGACGAAACGCGCTATCTGCTCGATCTCGCGCGCAGCGACGATTCGATCGCGGGCGTCGTCGGCTGGGTGCCGCTCGATTCGGCCGATGCCGCGGCGATCATCGACGAACTCGCGCGCGAGCCGAAGTTCAAGGCCGTGCGCCCGATGCTTCAGGACTTGCCCGACGATACGTGGATCGAGCACGCGCCGCGCAAGGACGCGATCGAGCGTCTGATCGATCTCGATCTCGCCTTCGACGCGCTGATCTTCGCGCGGCATGTGCCGTCGCTCGTGAAGTTCGTCGAGCGATATCCAGAACTAAGAATCGTCGTGGATCATGGCGCGAAGCCGCCGATCCGCGACGGCATCGACGTGGGCTGGCAACCGTGGGCCGATGGCATCGCGCAACTCGCGAAACTGCCGCAAAAGCTGCATTGCAAATTGTCCGGACTCGCGACCGAAGCGAACCCGAACTGGACCGACGAAACGCTGAAACCCTACGTCGCGCATCTGCTCGAACATTTCGGATATGCACGGCTGATGTGGGGTAGCGACTGGCCCGTGCTCGACATGAATGGCAGCTACGCGGCGTGGCACGACACGGCGCGCAATCTCACGTCACATCTCGAAAAGGCGCAGCAGGACGCGATTTTCGGCGCGAACGCCCGCGCCTTCTATCGCCTAAGAAACGGCTGATATACCCGGCATGTCTCAAAAACACTTCCGACTGGAGCAGTAGATGGTACAAAGACTGGCAGGCAAGACCGCGCTGATCACGGCGGCGGGGCAAGGCATCGGGCTCGCGACCGCCGAACTGTTCGCGGCACAGGGCGCGCGGGTGATCGCCACCGACATCCGCACGGAATCGCTCGAAGGCAAGCCCTTCGAAGTGCGCAAGCTCGATGTGCGCGACCCGCAGGCGATCAACGCGCTGGCCGGCGAGATCGGCGCGATCGACGTGCTCTTCAACTGCGCGGGCTATGTGCACGCCGGCTCGATTCTGGAGGCGAGCGAGGAAGACTGGGACTTCGCCTTCGATCTGAACGCGAAGGCGATGTATCGGACGATTCGCGCGTTCCTGCCGAAGATGCTGGAAAAAGGCGGCGGCTCGATCATCAACATGTCGTCGGCGGCATCGAGCGTGAAGGGCGTGCCGAACCGCTTCGTGTACGGCGCGTCGAAGGCGGCGGTGATCGGCCTCACGAAATCCGTCGCCGCCGATTTCGTCACGCGCGGCATTCGCTGCAACGCGATCTGTCCGGGCACGGTGGAATCGCCGTCGCTCAAGGACCGCATCGCGGAGCAGGCGAAGGCGCAGGGCGCGAGCGTCGATCAGGTGCAGGCCGCGTTCGTCGCGCGCCAGCCGATGGGACGCGTCGGCCGCGCCGAAGAAATCGCGGCGCTCGCGCTTTATCTCGGCTCGGACGAATCGTCGTTCACGACGGGACAGATTCACATCATCGACGGCGGCTGGTCGAACTGACCGACCGCTCACGTTATTTGGAACCAGGAGGATCACATCAGATGAAACTGCTTCGTTACGGCCCCAAGGGTCAGGAAAAACCGGGTCTCTTGGACGCCGAAGGCCAGATTCGCGACTTGTCGAAGGTCGTCGATGACATCGCCGGCGCGACGCTGACCGAAGCGGGCCTGGCCAAATTGCGCGCGACCGATCCGGCGACGCTGCCGGTCGTCGACGGCAATCCGCGCATCGGACCGTGCGTGGGGCGCGTCGGCAAGTTCGTGTGCATCGGCCTGAACTACGCGGATCACGCCGCCGAATCGAATCTGCCGGTGCCGACCGAGCCGGTCATCTTCAACAAATGGACGAGCGCGATCTGCGGCCCGAACGACGACGTCGAAATCCCGCGCAACTCGGTGAAGACCGATTGGGAAGTCGAGCTCGGCGTGGTCATCGGCAAGGAAGCGAAGTATGTCGATGAAGCCAACGCGCTCGATTACGTCGCGGGCTATTGCGTGATCAACGACGTTTCCGAGCGCGAATGGCAGCTCGAACACGGCACGCAATGGGACAAGGGCAAGGGCTTCGACACGTTCGGCCCGATCGGTCCGTGGCTCGTCACGAAGGACGAAGTCGCCGATCCGCAGAAGCTCGATCTGTGGCTCGAAGTCGACGGCAAACGCTATCAGAACGGCAACACGAAGACCATGGTCTTCACGGTCGCGCAACTGGTCGCGTATCTGTCGAAGGTGATGAGCCTGCAGCCGGGCGATGTCATCTCGACGGGCACGCCGCCGGGCGTCGGCATGGGCGTGAAGCCGAACCCGGTCTTCCTGAAGGCCGGCCAGACGATGAAGCTCGGCATTCAGGGTCTCGGCGAGCAGACGCAGAAGACCGTCGCGGCGCAGTAATCGGCCCGCAGCAACGACAAAAAACCTCGCCGCGGCGAGGTTTTTCGTTTCGGACGACGGGATTGGAAAAGTTCAGGCGTGATAGACCGGCTCCGCCGCAACGCCTTCGGAGATGCGCGTGATCGTGCCCTGCGCGACCGCGACGAGCCGCTCGGCGCCGCCATCGGTGACGAACACGTCGCACTGGCAGGTTGCCTGCGTCATGCCGGCATGGACGACGCGAGCACGCGCCATCAGCGTTCCGGAGACGGCCGGGCGCAGATAGTTGATCTTGTATTCGCCGGTGACGACCTTCGGCCCGAGCCGCAGCGCGCCCGCGAAGGTCAGGGCGTTGTCCACGAGATAGCTCACCACCCCGCCGTGTACGAAGCCGTGTTGTTGCCTTAGCTCGTCCCTGATCGTCAGACACAGCGTGAGACTCGCTGAATCGACCTGCATCAGTTTTGTTCCGAGCAGGGCGCTGAACGGTTGCGCATTAAGCGCACCGCGCGCGATATCGACAATTTCGGCCATTCGGACACTCCTTGGGTGGGTTCGGTGCCGTCCTGCAAAGACAATAGGAAGCGATCGCGCGCACTGCAAGGAAGTCACGCAAAAATTGTGCAATGGTGCGTTTCGGGCGGCACGCGCGCTCTCCGATGACGATTCGCCGAAGCGGCGCGTTCCCTGCATTCGCATAGACAAGCCGCTGCGGCAAACGATTCAAGCTTTGTCGCCGACTGCCGTAAACCCGCAGTGTCCCCGCATCGGCGGGCCTTAATTCGGAAAGTGTGGGTGCTAGTGATGTTCGGAAAGATCAAGGTTTCATCGGGTTTGCTCGCCGTTCTGGTGGTGTTCTGTCTCTTTCAACTGGTGACCGAAGGGCTCGGTTTCTGGTCCCTGTCGCGCACGCATGACGATGTCGGCAGTCTGTCCAACATCGCGCTCAAGCAGGTCAACGCGGTCAACAAGACCACCCAGCATCTGATGGATGCGCGCATCAACCTGTCGCGCGCGGGCACGCGCATGGTGCGCGGCGGAACCGAGCCGACGGAAATCGTCCAGCACGCGCGCGAGCAGATCGCGGCGGCGGACAAGTCGTTCACGGCGTTCCTGAACGCGCCGAAGACCGGCGATGAAAACACGGCGCGCATGAGCGCGCTGCAGGCCAAATACGCGGAGTATTCGAAGGCGCTGAGCGAGCTCGTGCAGTATCTCGACGCGGGCAATCTCCAGGCGTTCCTCGACCAGCCGACGCAAGGCTTCCAGGATCGCTATCTCGCGGAACAGCAGAAGTTCGTCGATTTCGGCGATGAAGCGGGCCGCGGCTATCTGTCGTCGATCGACACGCGCTACGCGTGGTTCCGCGCGGTCGGCATCGCGATTCTGGTGACGCTGGTCGCGGGCATCGCGCTCGTGCACGTCGCGCTGCGCCGTGCCGTGATCGAGCCGCTGGAACAAGCGGGCCGCCATTTCGAGCGCATCGCGAACGGCCGTCTCGACGAGCGTATCGAAGATCGCGGCACGAACGAAATCGGCCGTCTGTTCGCGGGCCTCGCGACGATGCAGGCAAGCGTCGCGAACACGGTGAAAACGGTGCGCGCAACGTCGGATTCGATCAACCTCGGCGCCGATGAAATCGCGAGTGGCAACGCGGATTTGTCCGCGCGCACAGAGAATCAGGCGGCGTCGCTCGAAGAAACCGCATCGAGCATGGAAGAGCTGACCGCGACGGTGCGCCAGAACGCCGAGCACGCGCGCGAGGCCAACACGCTCGCGGGCGAAGCGCTCAACGCGACGTCGCGCGGCGCGAGCGTGGTCGACGATGTCGTCGAGAAGATGCGTGGCATTGCGTCGAGCTCGGACAAGATCGCGGAAATCATCTCGGTCATCGACGGCATCGCGTTCCAGACCAACATCCTCGCGTTGAACGCGGCTGTCGAAGCGGCGCGCGCGGGCGAGCAGGGCCGTGGATTTGCGGTCGTCGCGGGCGAAGTGCGCGGTCTCGCGCAGCGTTCGGCGCAATCGGCGAAGGAAATCAAGGAACTGATCGGCGAGTCGGTCGCGCAAGTGAGCGACGGCTCGGTGCTCGTCGAGCGCGCGGGCACGGCGATGCGCGAAGTGTCGGCGTCGATTTCACGCGTCACGCAGATGATGGCGGAGATCAGCGCGTCGTCGCTCGAGCAGAGCGTGGGCATCGAGCAAGTGAATCAGGCGGTCACGCAGATGGACGAGATGACGCAGCAGAACGCGGCGCTCGTCGAGCAGGCTGCGGCTGCCGCGTCGTCGCTGCATGAGCAGACGCGGCAACTGAAGGCTGCGGTTTCGGTGTTTCAGCTCGTCTGAGTTCGCTTAAAGAGGCAAGGCCGCGTACGACGTCGCGAGGTGATACGGCGTCGTCGACGGCATCTCGGCGCGGCTGATCTCGCCCGTCGCCGAGCGGCATTCCACCCAGCCGGTTTCGTGCAGGAAGCGCGCGCGAAACCGCTCGGTTTGCGGACCGACGGCGTCGCCGCGCGTCGCCAGCGCGCGCAGATATTCCGTCTGCGCCCAGATGCGCTGCGTCCCGTCGATCACGCGCCCGGTTTCGTCGATGGCGGCATGAACGCCGCCCGTCTGCTCGTCCACGCCGTGCCGCTGCGCGAAGTCGAACGCGCGCGTGAGCCGTTCGTTCAGCCCCGCCGCTTCGAATGCGGCGTGACCGCTGCCCAGCGCCAGAAAATACCACTCGAACTGATGGCCCGGCTCCAGCCGGTTGCCCGCCGTGCCCATCGGCAATTCGGCGATCGAGCCGCTCGGCTCGTGCACGAACGCATCCGCGACGGATTTCGCGAGCTGCGCGAGACGCTTGTCGTAGGCGGGCTCGCCGGTCGCTTCGCGCGCCGCGAGCCACGCTTCGGCGAGATGCATCAGCGGATTTTGCAGCGGCGTCTCGATGGTCGCGCCGAAATCCTCGGCAAGCACCGCGTTCAGCAGATCGCCGCCGCTCGAAAAGCGCGCCTCGACGAGCCGCGACGTTTCATCGAGCAGCGTGAAAGCATCGGCGGAACCGCTTTTCTTCGCGTAATGCGCGCACGCAAAAACGACGAACGCATGCGTGTAAAGATCCTTTTGACGCTCCAGCGGCGCGCCGCTCGCGTCCACGCTGTAGAACCATCCGCCGTTGCGTTTGTCCTGAAAATAGTGACGTAGCGATTCGAACAGCGTCGCGGCGTGCGCGAGATCGCCGGCTTCCGAGAACACGAAGAGCTGGCGCGCGCAGGCCATCGCCCGATAGCGCTTCGGCGCCAGCGGCGCGTGATCCCCCGGCGCGACGGCTTCATAGGCGAGGCCGAGCGCCGCGTTGAAGCCCGGACCGCGCCAGATGGGCAGCACGATGTTCGCGTAATGCGCGCGCAATGGCGCGGCGGATTCCGGGTTCGCCGATTGCATCGCCGGCGATGCGTTTGGTTGCTGATCCTGCATAGGACGACTCTTATTGTTTCGGGGGATGCGCGGCCGTGAGGCGCCTACGCAACGGGAAAGGATAGCAAAACCGGCCCGCAGCGCGACGCATTCGCGGGCGACTCACCGAGAGGAGGACGAGAACATGATAGGAAATATCGAACTCGTGTCGCGGCTCATGATGGCCGCGGCGCTCGGCAGCGTGATCGGCTTCGAGCGCGAGCGGCTTTCGTGGGCGGCGGGACTGCGCACGCACATGCTCGTGTGCGTCGGCTCGGCGCTCATCATGATCGTGTCGGCTTACGGTTTCGAGGATGCGCTGAAGTACGACCACGTCGTGCTCGATCCGTCGCGGGTCGCGGCGCAGGTCGTGTCGGGCATCGGCTTTCTCGGCGCGGGCTCGATTCTGCTGCGCGGCGAGATCGTGCGCGGCCTGACGACCGCGGCGAGCCTCTGGTCGGTCGCGGCCATTGGCCTCGCGGTCGGCGGCGGGCTCTATACGGCGTCGATCGCGGCGACGGCGATCATCCTCATCATTCTGGCGGGGATCAAGCCGCTCGAACGCCGCTTCATCAGCGTGAAGCAGCGCCGTCAACTGACGATGCTCGTCGATCGCGGCGCGCTCAGTTTTCATGCGCTGCACGAGGCGCTCGGGCCCGGCAGCGTGCGCGTGAAGCAGTTCGTCGTGCAGCAAAGCGATGATTCGCCCGATCTCGACGAGGTGCGAGTCGAACTGTCGCGTGCATCTGCGGTGGAATATCGCGCGATTTGCGATCGTTTGCGTCAACTCGACGTCGTGCGCGAGTTTCGTGAGGACGATGCCGCCTGAAATCGCCTTCGGGATGCGGGTTTGCACGCGCAGCCATGCGACAATGCGGCCTCTCGAAATAATCGCCGATGCGCCGGTGCGCCTTGCACGCCGGTTCGGGCAGCCGCCTTTCGAACCTATGTCAGATTCCGCAGTAAAGAGAGACGCCGACGCCTCGTCCCGCCGCCGGCGCGCAACGCAAAAGCATGAGATGCGGGCGCCGCAGACCAGCGCCGACACGGAAAAGAAACTCGCTCGCGCCGCACGTTCCGCGCAGCGTCTCGCACAACTGAGCGAAGGCGCGCGTGCGGGCGAAACGCTCGATCTGTTCGCCGAAGACGCCGAGCGCGCGCAACTTCAGGCGATGAACACCGATATCCGCCAAGGCACGTTCGAAGGTTTCGAACTGCCAGAAGTGTTTCTCGCGGCCGTGCAATCGAATGGCGGGAACGCGCCGGAATCCGTCGTCGGGAAACGGGCGGCGCGTGGCGGCGTGACATCGGTTGCGCCGGAGCAGGGCCTCTTCGGGGACGATTTGCCTCAAATCGATGCGCCGCCGCCGGACGCGAGCCAACCAGCCGCGAGAACCGGCGCGATGGCCGCGGTGACGACGCGATCGGCGAGCATCAGCACGTCGGTTGCGCCGGAGAATGCGGCGCCATCGCTCGCCGCGCTCGCTTCAGCGCTCATCGCCCGCGATCGCGGGGCTCGCGGCGACCGCAACGAAGCGGCGCCGTTCGCGCAGCCCGGCATCCGCGATGCCGCCGCGCCCGAACTCGATCGCGCCCGCGCCACGGCGTTCGCGGACACCATCGACGCGCTCTATGCGGTGATCGCGGAGCAGCGCACTTCGACGGCCGCCCACGCGCGCCGCATGAAGACGATGCTGACGATCATCGTCTGCGTGGTGCTCGTCACGGTGGCGACGGGCATCGCGCAAACCGCTGTACTGCTGCGCATGAACCACGATAGCAAGCTGCAGCAGGACCGCACCGAGCAACTGATGCTCAACCAGCAGGCGACGCTCGCGTCGCTCTTCGATACCGATTCCGCCAATATCAGCGTGCGCCGTCCTCCCGACCTGACGGACGCATCACCGGTTCGGCCGATCAGCGCCGCGACGCCCGATCCCGCGCCGAAAAGCACACGCGTCACGCGCACCATCGCGCCACTTCCTCGGCGCACTGATTCCCGCTGTCAGATTCGCGCGACACGCCGTTCTGCGGCGGCGTGTCGCGCAGCCGCTCGTCCTCGGATCGGAATGCCGTCGTACGGGCTTCGCAGATCCGTCCCCGTTTCAAGGAGACGGCAAACCGGTAAGAATGTAGAAAAACTACCAAGTTTCTTGCCACGAAATGTTGCATTGCACTAGAAATCGGTTAGGGACAACCCTATAATCCTCTCTAAGGGAAAACCCTCTGTAACTAACCGGAGTCAGTCATGAGCTACCTCTTCGCCCTGCTGCAAAAATTTGCTTCGATGTTCGAATCGGCCCACCTGCCGATGGACAAAGACTACTCGTATCAAGCGCGTTTCCGTGAATCCGAGCGTCAGCGCAAGGCGCGCGGCACGGCTTTCGGCTTCCGCCTGTAATGCGCAGCTAACGGCGGCGCGGGAAACACAACACCAGCAACTTACGACGGCACGAACCGTACGACCCGCCCGCCAGTTCTTCCGTTTTATGTAGTTTTTCTAGCAATTCCACATCGCTTCGGCTTCGTGCCGGACGCATCCTTCTTCGCGCTTCCTGCGCGACGCCAGTCTTTTCTTTCTTTCGTATTGCTGACGCGCGGTTCGCAAGCCGCCTGCATCGCAAAAAGGCTTCGCGACTTGTTCATGCGCGACATGCCGAAAATCGCAAGATCGTTCGCTGCGCTTCCCGCAAACCCTTATCCAGCAAGGATTCGATCGACCGCTGGCACTTTCGCGCTTATTCCGGTGTCGTATTTCCACATGTGGTTGTCGCAAATAGTCGGCTGATGTGACTTTTTTCTGGCAACTATGTATGCACAGCGCGGACGCACGTCCGCACACGCCAGGAGATATTCGATGAATTCCCCCAAGGTGGTAGTCGAAGGACTGTGCAAGGTTTTCGGCAACAGTCCCAAACAGGCGCTGGACATGCTGGCCGGTGGTGCGACGAAGGAAGAGGTTTTCAAGCGCACCGGACAGATCGTCGGCGTCCATAACGTCTCCTTTGACGTCAAGGAAGGTGAGATTTTCGTGCTCATGGGCCTTTCCGGCTCGGGCAAATCCACGCTGATCCGGCTCATCAACCGGCTGGTCGAGCCGACGGCGGGCAAGGTGCTGATCGATGGCCGCGACGTGGCCGCCGTGCCGCGCTCCGAACTCACGTCCCTGCGGCGCAAGGACATGAGCATGGTGTTTCAGTCCTTCGCGCTGATGCCGCAGCGCACGGTTCTTTCCAACGCCGCATTCGGCCTCGAGGTCGCGGGCGTCGGCAAGAAGGAGCGCGAAGCGCGCGCCATGACCGTGCTGGAGCAGGTCGGCCTGGCTCCGTTCGCCCAAAAGTTACCTGCGCAACTATCGGGCGGCATGCAGCAGCGCGTGGGTCTCGCCCGCGCGCTTGCCGTGAATCCTTCGCTGATGATCATGGACGAAGCGTTCTCCGCGCTCGATCCGCTGAAGCGCAAGGAAATGCAGAACGTGCTGCTCGATCTGCAACGCGAGCAGCGCCGCACGATCCTGTTCGTGTCGCACGATCTCGAAGAGGCGATGCGCATCGGCACGCGCATCGCGATCATGGAAGGCGGCCGCGTGGTGCAGATCGGCACGCCGCAGGAAATCATCACGAATCCCGCGGACGACTACGTGGAAGCGTTCTTCGAAGGCATCGACACGAGCCGCTATCTCACGGCCGGCGATCTGATGCAGACCGACGACGTGCCGCTCATCAAACATTCGCCGCAAATCGACGCATCGAGCGTCGCGGCGACGCTCAACGGCAGCGCCGACTACGCGTTCGTGCTCGACGCCGAGCGCCGCATCCGCGGTTTCGTCGGACGTGATGCGAACGGCAACGCCGCGCCGCGCATCAATCCGATCGAATGCATCGAGCGTCACGTCGCGCTCGACGAGGTCGTGAATCGCGTGGTCGCAAGTCCCGCCCCGCTGCCGGTCGTCGAAGCGGACGGTTCGTACTGCGGTTCGATCAACAAGACCAATGTCCTGAAGGTCCTTACGCACCATCGAGGTTCCCATGTCTGAAATCATCCCGCTTGGCAGTTGGGTGGACCACGGCGTCCACTATCTCCTCGATCACGACGCTAAGACCTTCGACTCCATCGGCAAGGTCATCGAAACATTCGCTGCGGCCGTCGAGCACGGCCTGCAGGCCATTCCGATGTGGGCGCTCATGGCGATCTTCGTCGGCATCGGCTTGTGGCGAGTGGGCTGGCGATTCGCCGTGTTCGTCCTCGCGTCGCTGTTGCTGATCTACGCGACGAACTTCTGGGATCAGATGGTCATCACGCTCGGCCTCACGCTGTCCTCGACGTTCATCAGCTTGCTGCTCGGCATTCCGCTCGGCATCTGGACGTCGAAGAGCAAGTACGTCGAAATGGGCGTGCGCCCGGTGCTCGATCTGATGCAGACGATGCCCGCCTTCGTCTACCTGATTCCGGCCGCGATGCTGTTCGGTCTCGGCCGGGTGCCGGGGATTCTCGCAACCGTCATCTTCGCGATGCCGCCGGCCGTGCGCCTCACCGCGCTCGGCATCAAGCAGGTGAATCGCGAGATCGTCGAAGCCGGCCAGGCATTCGGCTGCACGCCGTTCCAGCTGCTCTACAAGGTGCAGATTCCGAACGCGCTGCCGTCGATCATGACCGGCGTGAACCAGACGATCATGATGGCGCTGTCGATGGTCATCATCGCGTCGATGGTCGGCGCGGGCGGTCTCGGCAACGACGTGCTCGCATCGATTCAGCGTCTGGATATCGGGCTTGGTTTCGAGAGCGGCTTGTCGGTGGTGTTGCTGGCGATCATCCTCGACCGCATCACCGAGAGCTTCGGACGGGCGCCCGGCATGGCACGCGCCCCGCTCTTCGCCGGTCTGAAGAGCGTGATGAAAGTGCGCCGCGAGCCGGCGGCGCAACAAGGCTAACAAGGCACACGACCCATGAAGCGCGACGCGATCGTTCCGGCGGGTACCGAATCACCGTTGTCCAGTCTTTCGCGCTTCGGCTTTCTCACGCTGCCGAACTTCTCGATGATCGCGTTCACGAGCGCGGTCGAGGTGCTGCGCATGGCCAATTACGTCGGCCGCGCGCAGCACTACAGCTGGTCGATCATCACGCCGGACGGCGAGCCCGCGCGTGCGAGCAACGGCATCACCATCAAGCCGACGATGACGCTCGACGAAGCCGGCATGCCCGACGTGCTGATCGTCTGCGCGGGCTGGCATGTCGCCGATTATGTCGACGACAAGGTGATCGGTCTTCTGCAGCGCGCGCATGAAGCGGGCATTCCGCTCGGCGGAATCTGCACCGGGCCGTATGCGCTGCTCGCGGCGAAACTGCTCGATGGTTATCGCTGCACGCTGCACTGGGAAGACATGTCGCCGGTCAACAAGCGCTTTCCGCATGTGCGCTTCGCCGACGAGCTCTTCGTGATCGACCGCGACCGCCTGACGTGCACGGGCGGCACCGCGCCGCTCGACCTGATGCTCAATCTCGTCGGCATGCGGCTCGGGCAGGCGCATGCGGCGCAGGTGTCGGAGCAGTTCATCGTCGAGCGAATTCGCGGATCGACGGATTATCAGCACATTCCCGTCGATGCGCGCGTCGGCTTCTCGCGTGCGGAACTCGTCGAAGTGGTGCGGCTGATGGAGGCGAACATCGAAGAGCCGTTGTCGCTCGAAGAACTCGCGCGGCTCGTGCATCTGTCGCAGCGGCATTTGCAGCGCATGTTCAAGATGTTCCTCAACGTATCGCCGACGCATTACTACCTGACGTTGCGATTGCGTCGCGCACGCGAACTGTTGCGCAACACCGATGCGTCGATCGCGCGCGTGACGAGCATCTGCGGCTTCCATTCGCCGTGTCACTTCAGCAAGGCGTATCGCGCGCAGTTCGGACATGCGCCGAGCGTCGAGCGGCGATTATCGGCCTGACTTTTTCTTTTTCTTTTTTGGCCGCGCGGGCTTGGTATGAAAGCCTCGCGTGCGGGCCGCGTCATGCCTTGAAAATAACTTCGGAGAGAGATCGATGAAACGATTGTGGATCGCGGCAGCTTTGCTATCTGGTTTGTCGGGAGCGTATGCAGCCGAGCCTGCCGCGTGCAGGAACGTGCGCTTTGCGGATGTCGGCTGGACGGATATCGCCGCGACCACCGGACTTGCATCGACCGTTCTTCAGGGCTTGGGCTACAACCCGACGAAGACGATCGCGTCCGTGCCGATCACGTTCGCGGGCGTGAAGAGCAAGCAGATCGACGTGTTCCTCGGCTACTGGTCGCCGACGATGGACCCGATGATCGATTCGTTCAGGAAAGCGAATCAGGTGAAGGTCTTGCCGACGCCGAACTTGACGGGCGCGAAGTACACGCTCGCGGTGCCGGATTATGCGTATCAGGCGGGCATCAAGAACTTCAACGACATCGCGAAGAACTACGACAAGCTCGACGGCAAGATCTACGGCATCGAGCCGGGCAACGACGGCAATGCGCTCATCAAGAAGATGATCGACAACAACCTGTACGGGCTCGGCAAGTTCAAGCTCGTGGAATCGAGCGAGGCGGGCATGCTCGTGGAAGTGAATCGCGCGATTCGCGACAAGAAGCCGATCGTGTTCCTCGGCTGGGAGCCGCATCCGATGAACGTGCAGATGAAGATCGACTATCTCGCGGGCGGCGACGATGTCTTCGGGCCGAACTATGGCGAAGCAAAAGTGCTGACCGTCACGCCGACGGATTACGACACGCGCTGTCCGAATGTCGCGAAGCTCGTGTCCAACCTGCAGTTCACGACGGATATCGAGAACCACGTGATGCTGCCGATCATGAACAAGACGGATGCGAACAAGGCGGCGCGCGAATGGCTGAAGGCGAATCCGGCGGTGCTCGATAAATGGCTTGCGGGCGTAAAGACGTTCGACGGGAAGGATGGGTTGCCGGCAGTGAAGGCGTATGTCGCCGGCAACTGAAAACTGACGCAGTGATTCAACGAAGGCGCGTCAGGTCCGATAATCCGGCTTCGCGCCTTCGATCATTCTCAACGCCGCTTGCCACTGCAACGCCATGATTCCATCGGCTTCATCGCGCCGATATTGCTCCGCAGTCAACTCGCAAACCCTCTGCGACGGCAGATTCAATTCCGCATTGCCCGCCAGCGCGCGAATCTGAATCTCGCAAGCGCGTTCAAGAAAGTACATTTCCTGGAACGCTTCCGGAATGGACTTTCCGCACGACAATAACCCGTGATTCTTCAGGATCATCGCGTTATGCGAGCCGAGATCGTTGACGAGGCGATCGCGCTCCGCGAGGTCCAGCGCAATGCCTTCATAGTCGTGATACGCGATATGTCCGTAATACTTCAACGCATGCTGACTGATCGGCAATAAGCCCTGTTTTTGCGCCGATACCGCCGCGCCCGCCGCCGTATGCGTATGCACGACGCAAAACACATCGGGCCGTGCCATGTGAATCGCGGAGTGAATCGTGAAGCCCGCCGGATTCACGAGATATCGCGCGGGATCATCGCGTGCGCCCGCTTCGACCGGCCGCCCTTCATGATCGATCTTCACGAGATCCGATGCGCGCATCTCGTCGAAAAGCACGCCATAACGGTTGATCAGAAAGTGATGATCGGTGCCCGGCACGCGCGCGCTGATGTGCGTGAAGATCATGTCGGTCCAGCGAAAGTGCCCGATCACGCGATACAGCGCCGCGAGATCACAGCGCACTTTCCATTCTTCCTGCGAGTATCCGTGAGTCTCCATGCCGTTCCTCCTTGGTTTGATGAGCCGCGGAAAACGTATTCAGATCCTGCTAGATTGCCTGCGCGCGGCCCGGGAAAGTTTCGTCGTAATCCATTGCGTGATTTGCATCCGGCGCATCCGGCGCGCCGCCCTGCTCGCGATACATCATCGGCGGCAGGCCGAATTGCTTGCGGAATTCGCGGCCCAGATGCGATGCGTCGGAAAAGCCGCAACTCGATGCGATATCGGCGACCGTCTTGTCCGAACTCGTCAGCAGCCACGCCGCCGTGCGCAGCCGCACCTGCTTCGCATACGCCTGCGGCGCCTTGCCCGTCTCCGCCTTGAATAACCGTTCGAGTTGCCGCGTCGAAAGATCGAGCTTGTGCGCGAGTTCATCGAGCGTAAGCGAACGGCCGACGTGCTGCTCCATAAGCAGGATCGCACGTTTTACTTTCGGATGCGTCGCGGGCGCGAGACCCGGCGGATGCGGCTGCGGCGCGTTGCCCTTCTGCATGTCATCGACGAGCAGGATGCGCAGCGCCTTTTGCACCGTCGCCGTTTCGAAGTGACGCAGCAGAATGGCGGCGGCGACATCGATCGATGCGCGCCCGCCCGAACACGTAATGCGCCTTCTGTCGATGACAAAGAGCCGGTCCGCGACGAGCGATTGCTCATCCGCGTGCGGGAATCGCTCGACGAAGTCCCAATAATGAAACCAGCTCACGCAGATGCGATGGCCTTCGAGCACGCCCGCGCGCATCAGCGAGAACACGCCGGTGCACATGCCGACGAGCGTTGCATTTGAGGCAGCCGCGCGGCGGATGAACTGCAGCGTCGCATCGCTCGTCGCGGGGCCGGAATGCAGCAGGCCGCCGACCACGACGACGTAATCGAAAGGCTCGGCCTGATCGTAGGTTTCCCACGGCGTGATCTGTATGCCGCAACTCGCGCGAACGGGCGCGAGCGTCTCGCCGATCACGCTCCACGAGCAGCGCACCGGTCGGCTGAAATCGCCTTCATCGGCGGAAAGGCGCAGCAGATCGACGAAACCGGAGAACGCGGTCAGCGTGAAATTCGGCAGCAGGATGATGCCGAAGCGGATGCGCGATTTCGATTGACCGTCGACAGACGACGGCGGAAGAGATTCTGCGGCGTTCATGCGGGAGACATGCGGCTGGACGTTATCCAGCGAGCATATCACTCGGCCGCGAGCATCGGGCGTGCGTCAGAAATGGAACGCGGCCGGCGTCGTGTGACGCCGGCCGCGCAAATAACCATGAATCGAAGCGGTGCGCTTCAGCCGCCGAGCACCGCGAAGCCCCAGGCGAAAGCGCCGCCGATGAGCGCGCCCGCCGCGCGGCCGAGCACGCTCGCGATCGTGTAATCGGCCCAGCGCTGTTCGACTTCGGCCTTCAACACGCCGAAGTAGCGCAGGGCGGGATCGATCGAGCAGAGCAGCATCAGCGCGATCCAGACGGGCACCTGACGCGTGAGCACCCGATCGACGGCGAGCAGATCGACTGCCTGAAGCGTGCCGACGACAGCCACGCTGATAAGGAAAGCGAGGATCCAGGATTTGAAGAACTGGTCGGGTAAGGCGTGAGTTTCCATCGATGCGAACCGGATAAGCAAGAAAAGGCGGAAAGGACGAGTGATCCGAAACCTATAGGCGTGGCTCACCTCAAGACCTAGGGAATATACCGATGCCTGTCGGCGCGACGCTTCGGACCAGTCTCAAAAATGCGGGATGTGCAACGAAGATGCGCAAAAACGCGCCGGGCGCGAAATGCTCTGTTACGCGCCGTCGCGCTTGCGTCGCCGGGCCTGAAATCATCGGAAATCCGACGTCGTCCACGCGCGAAAAACGGCGCTGACGCCGCGATCCCATTTCGATGGCGTTTTTGTTCTATCGGGTCTTTTCTGGGTTTGGTGCAATGAGCGCCATGCCGGAACATCTCGCCAACCCAAGGGACACGCCAATGAACGTCAGCGTCTTCGATCTGTTCAAGATCGGCATCGGACCGTCGAGTTCGCATACCGTCGGGCCGATGATCGCGGCGTGCCGCTTCGCGTCGCATATCGAAGACGCCAATCTGCTCGCCTTCGTCACGCGCGTGCGCGCCGAGCTGTTCGGCTCGCTCGGCGCGACCGGCAAAGGCCACGGCACCGACAAGGCCGTGTTGCTCGGCCTCGAAGGGAATCTGCCCGATCTCATCGATCCGGACGTCATCGCGCCGCGTCTCGCGGAAATCCGCGCGACGAAGCGCCTGAAGCTGCTCGGCAAGCACGATGTGATGTTCGAGGAGCGCGAGCATATCGGCTTCTATCGCAAGCTGATGCCGGGCGCGCCGGGATCGAGCATCGTGCATCCGAACGGCATGCGCTTTCAGGCGTTCGACGAGAACGGCCAGCTTCTCGTCGAGAAGGAGTATTACTCGGTCGGCGGCGGCTTCGTCGTGAATCGCGAAGGCGATCGCGTGAACGGCTTGCGCGCGGCCAATACGGTGCCGTACCCGTTTCGCACCGGCGACGATCTCATGCGCGTCTGTCGGGAGACAGGTCTGTCTATCGCCGACGTGACCATGCAAAACGAATGCGCGAATCGCAGCGAATCCGAAGTCCGCGAAGGCATGCTCGCGGTGTGGCGCGTGATGGCCGCGTGCGTGGAGCGCGGCTGCAAGGAGCGCGGCGAGCTGCCCGGTCCGATGCAAGTCAAGCGCCGCGCCGCCGATCTGTCCGCGTCGCTGCGGTCGCGCTCGGAAGAGTCGCTGCGCGACCCGCTGTCGATGCTCGACTGGGTCAATCTCTACGCGATGGCCGTCAACGAAGAGAACGCGGCGGGCGGCCGCGTCGTCACCGCGCCGACCAATGGCGCGGCCGGCGTGATTCCCGCCGTGCTGCATTACTACGTGAAGTTCATGCACGGCTCGAACGATGACGGCATCGTGCGCTTCCTTCTGACAGCCGCGGCCATCGGCATCATCTACAAGGAAACGGCGTCGATCTCGGGCGCGGAAGTGGGTTGTCAGGGCGAAGTCGGCGTCGCCTGTTCGATGGCCGCCGCCGCGCTCGCCGCCGTCATGGGCGGCACGCCCGCGCAAGTCGAAAACGCCGCGGAAATCGGCATGGAACACAACCTCGGCATGACGTGCGACCCCGTTGGCGGCCTCGTGCAGATTCCGTGCATCGAGCGCAATGCGATGGGCGCGATCAAGGCGATCAACGCCGCGCGCATGGCGATGAAGGGCGACGGCAAGCATTACGTGTCGCTCGATTCGGTCATCAAGACGATGCGCGAAACCGGCGCGGACATGAAGACGAAATACAAGGAGACGTCGCGCGGTGGCCTCGCCGTGAACGTCATCGAATGCTGAATTCAGGACCCCACGAAGGAAGAGAAACACCATGAGCCGCTATTCCATCTTCAGCCTCTTACGCAACGGCATGTCGTATCACGAGAACTGGGAGCGCCAGTGGCGAAGTCCCGAGCCGAAGCGCGAGTACGACGTGGTGATCGTCGGCGGCGGCGGTCATGGTCTCGCGACCGCGTATTACCTCGCGAAGGAGCACGGCATCACGAACGTCGCGATTCTCGAGAAGGGCTGGATCGGCGGCGGCAATACCGCGCGCAACACGACCATCGTGCGCTCGAACTATCTGTGGGATGAATCGGCGGCGTTGTACGAAAAAGCGATGAAGCTGTGGGAGGGCCTCTCGCAAGACCTCAACTACAACGTGATGTTTTCGCAGCGCGGGGTGATGAATCTCGCGCATACGCTGCAGGACGTGCGCGATACCGAGCGCCGCGTGAACGCGAACCGTCTCAACGGCGTCGATGCCGAGTTCCTCACGCCGCAGCAGATCAAGGAAATCGAGCCGACGATCAATCTCAACAGCCGCTATCCGGTGCTGGGCGCGTCGATTCAGCGTCGCGGCGGCGTCGCGCGTCACGATGCGGTCGCGTGGGGCTTCGCGCGCGGCGCGGATCGCGCGGGCGTCGACATCATCCAGAACTGCCAGGTCGTGGGCATTCGCCGCGACGGCAGTCAGGTGACGGGCGTCGATACGACGAAGGGCTTCATCAAGGCGAAGAAGGTCGCGGTCGTCACGGCGGGCAACACGACGACGCTCGCCGACATGGCCGGCGTGCGCCTGCCGCTCGAAAGCCATCCGTTGCAGGCGCTCGTGTCGGAGCCGATCAAGCCGGTCGTGAACACGGTCGTGATGTCGAACGCGGTGCATGCGTACATCAGCCAGTCCGACAAGGGCGACCTCGTGATCGGCGCGGGCGTCGATCAATACACGGGCTTCGGTCAGCGCGGCAGCTTTCACATCATCGAAGGCACGCTGGAAGCGATCGTCGAGATGTTCCCCGTGTTCTCGCGCGTGCGGATGAATCGTCAGTGGGGCGGCATCGTCGACGTATCGCCGGATGCGTGCCCGATCATCTCCAAGACCGACGTGAAGGGTCTGTACTTCAACTGCGGATGGGGCACGGGCGGCTTCAAGGCGACGCCGGGTTCGGGCTGGGCCTACGCGCACACGATCGCGAAGGACGAGCCGCATCCGCTGAACGCGCCGTTCTCGCTCGATCGTTTCTATACCGGTCATCTGATCGACGAACACGGCGCGGCTGCCGTGGCCCACTAATCGCATTAGGAGCGAAAAACATGTTGCTGATCGAATGCCCCTGGTGCGGGCCGCGCGCCGAAACCGAATTTTCCTGCGGCGGCGAAGCGGATATCGCGCGCCCGCTCGACACCGAAAAGCTCTCCGACCGCGAGTGGGGCGACTACCTCTTCATGCGCAAGAATCCGCGCGGCGTGCATCGCGAGCAATGGAATCATGCGCAAGGCTGCCGCCGCTGGTTCAAAGTGCAGCGCGATACGGTTTCATATGAAATTCTAGGCTACGAGACGTTCGACCGTCCGCTGGCTGTGATGCATGACAACGGAGGCACGTCGAAATGAGCCAGAAAGACCGACTCGGCATGGGCGGGCGCATCAATCGTGCGATTCCCGTCACCTTCACGTTCAACGGCAAGACGTATCAGGGCTTCGAAGGCGATACGCTCGCGTCCGCGCTGCTCGCGAACGGCGAGCGCTTCGTCGCGCGCAGCTGGAAGTATCACCGTCCGCGCGGGATCATCACGGCGGGCGTCGAAGAGCCGAACGCAATCGTGCAACTCGAAACCGGCGCGTACACCGTGCCGAATGCGCGCGCTACCGAAGTCGAGCTGTATCAAGGGCTCGTCGCGCAGAGCGTGAACGCGAAGCCGAACATCGAAAACGATCGCATGGCGGTCAATCAGAAGATCGCGCGCTTCATTCCCGCAGGCTTCTACTACAAGACGTTCATGTGGCCGCGCAAGTTGTGGCCGAAATACGAGGAAGTGATTCGCGATGCAGCGGGTCTCGGCGAAGCGCCGAAGCAACTCGATGCCGATCGCTACGACAAGTGCTTCGCGCATTGCGACGTGCTCGTGATCGGCGGCGGACCTTCGGGTCTCGCGGCGGCGCATGCGGCGGGTTTGTCGGGCGCGCGCGTGATTCTCGTCGACGATCAGCGCGAACTCGGCGGATCCCTTCTGTCGTGCCGCGCGGAGATCGACGGCAAGCCCGCGCTGCAATGGGTGCAGAAAATCGAAGGCGAACTGCGCAAGATGCCCGATGTGAAGGTTCTTTCGCGCAGCACGGCGTTCGGTTATCAGGATCACAACCTCGTCACGGTCACGCAGCGTCTGACGGAGCATCTGCCGATATCGCGCCGCAGCGGCACGCGCGAACTGATGTGGAAAGTGCGCGCGAAACGCGTCGTGCTCGCGACCGGCGCGCACGAGCGCCCGATCGTTTTCGGCAACAACGATCTGCCGGGCATCATGCTGGCGTCGGCGGTGTCGACGTATCTGCATCGCTATGCGGTGATGCCGGGCCGCAACGCCGTTGTGTTCACCAACAACGACGACGCATATCAATGCGCGCTCGATCTGAAGGCGGCAGGCGCGGATGTGACCGTCGTCGATCCGCGTCCGGCCGAATCGAAGGGCACGTTGCCCGCGGCCGCGCGACGCTACGGCGTGCGCGTGCTGAACAACGCGGTCATCACGGCTGCGCGCGGCAAGCTGCGGGTTGCATCGGTTGAAGTGGCTTCGTACGACAAAGGCCAGGTCGGTCAGAAGCAGACAGACCTGCCATGCGATCTCGTCGCCATGTCGGGGGGCTGGAGCCCCGTGCTGCATCTCTTCGCGCAATCGGGCGGCAAGGCGCACTGGCACGAAGAGAAAGCGTGCTTCGTGCCGGGCAAGGCGATGCAACTGGAGAGCAGCGTCGGCGCATGCGCGGGCGAGTTCTCGCTGTCGCGCGGCATTCGCCTCGGCGCGGATGCGGGCGCGGAAGCGGCGCGCGCCGCGGGTCATATCGTCGTGAAGCCGGCTGCCGTGCAAGTCGCTGAAATCGTCGAAGCGCCGATGTTGCCGCTGTGGATCGTCGGCAACAAGGAATTGTCGACGCGCGGTCCGAAGCAATTCGTCGACTTCCAGAACGACGTGTCGGCGGCCGACATCTATCTTGCGGCGCGCGAAGGCTTCGAATCGGTCGAGCACGTCAAGCGTTATACGGCGATGGGCTTCGGCACCGATCAGGGCAAGCTCGGCAACATCAACGGCATGGCGATTCTCGCGCAAGCCTTGGGCAAGACGATTCCCGAGACCGGCACGACGACGTTCCGCCCGAATTACACCCCTGTCACTTTCGGCACGTTCGCGGGCCGCGAGCTGGGCGAGTTTCTCGATCCGGTGCGCAAGACCGCGATCCACGAATGGCACGTCGAGAACGGCGCGATGTTCGAGGATGTGGGCAACTGGAAGCGTCCCTGGTACTACCCGAAGGCGGGCGAGGACATGCACGCGGCGGTCGCGCGCGAGTCGCTCGCGGTGCGTCAGAGCGTCGGCATTCTCGATGCATCGACGCTCGGCAAGATCGACATTCAAGGCCCCGATTCGGCGAAGCTCCTGAACTGGATGTACACGAATCCGTGGAGCAAGCTCGAAGTCGGCAAGTGCCGTTACGGGCTGATGCTCGACGAGAACGGCATGATCTTCGACGATGGCGTCACGGTGCGTCTCGGCGAACAGCATTACATGATGACGACGACCACCGGCGGCGCGGCGCGCGTGCTGACGTGGCTCGAACGCTGGCTGCAGACCGAATGGCCCGACATGCGCGTGCGTCTCGCATCGGTGACGGATCACTGGGCGACGTTCGCGGTCGTCGGACCGAACAGCCGCAAGGTGCTGCAGAAAGTGTGTCACGACATCGACTTCGCGAACGCGGCGTTCCCGTTCATGAGCTATCGCGATGGCACGGTGGCGGGCGCATCGGCGCGCGTGATGCGGATCAGTTTCTCGGGCGAGCTCGCGTATGAAGTGAACGTGCCCGCGAATGTCGGACGCGCGGTGTGGGAAGCGCTGATGCTCGCGGGCGCTGAATTCGACATTACGCCGTACGGCACGGAAACGATGCACGTGCTGCGCGCGGAGAAGGGCTACATCATCGTCGGACAGGATACGGACGGCTCGATGACGCCCTACGACCTCGGCATGGGCGGGCTTGTCGCGAAGTCCAAGGACTTCATCGGCAAGCGCTCGCTCACGCGTTCGGACACTGCAAAACAAGGGCGAAAGCAGTTCGTCGGCCTGCTCACCGACGATCCTTCGTTCGTGCTGCCGGAAGGCGCGCAGATCGTCGCGGGACCGTTTCAGGGCGATACCGCGCCGATGCTCGGACACGTCACGTCGAGCTATTACAGCCCTATTTTGAAGCGCTCGATTGCGTTGGCCGTCGTGAAGGGCGGTCTGGAGAAGATCGGCGAATCGGTCATGATTCCGCTCGCGAACGGCAAGCGGGTCAACGCAAAAATCACCAGTTCAGTGTTCTACGACAGCGAAGGAGCACGTCAGCATGTTGAATGAGATCAAAGGTTCCTCGACGGTCGTCGATCGCGCAATCAGCGGACAGGGTGTGTGGCAGGAGTCTCCGCTCGTCGGCGCGGATGCGTTGATGAAGACGCATCAGTCGGGCTCGCCGAAAGCGTTTCGTCTGGCCGAGCGGCCGTTCCTCGAACTCGTGAACGTGCGTGGCGATACGCGCGATCCGGCGTTCGCGAAGGCGGTGCAGAGCGTGATCGGCTGCACGCCGCCCGAGAAGGCGAACACTATTGCGCGCGGCAACGGTTATACGATGCTGTGGCTCGGTCCCGATGAATGGCTCGTGCATTCGGATACGGCGCACGATGCATCGCGTCCCGCGCCGCTCGAAGCGAAACTGCGCGACGCGTTCGTCGGACAGTTCTCGGCGGCGGTGGATATCGGCAGCGGTTATACGGTGCTCGAAATCGATGGCCCGAAGACGCGTGACGTGCTTTCGCGCGGTTGTCCGCTCGATCTGCATCCGAAGGTTTTCGGCGAAGGACAATGCGCGCAGAGCCATTACTTCAAGGCATCGCTTACGCTCGTGCCGCTGGGCGGCGATCGCTTCGAGATAATCGTGCGCCGCAGCTTCGCCGATTACTTCGTGAAGATGATGCTCGACGCCGCCGCGCCGTTGCTCTCATGAAGCCGTTCGAACCGCTTGCCGCGGGTGGCCTGGGCTGGCGCGTGATCGTCGATGAGTTGATCGTGAAGACGCGCGTCGGCTTGTATGAGCATGAGCATGAAGGGCCGCAGCCCGTGTGCATCGATGCGAGCCTGCGTTATCGCGGCATGCCGCATGAATCGGACGATGGTCTCATTGATTACGAGGCGTGGTGCAATCGCGTGAGCGCGTTTCTTGAAGGGAAGGCGCATACGCGCTTGCTGGAGACGCTCGCGGTGGAGATCGCCGCGTTGTCGTTCGAAGAGTGGCCGGCGCTGGATGCGCTTACTTTGGTGCTGCACAAGCCGAAGATTCGTGAGGGCACGAAGCGGCTTGGGCTTGAACTCGACTGGCGTCGGGCGGATTTCGATGCTTGGCGGTTGCGCGTCGATGCGTGGGATGCGGCTGTAGTCCGGCGATGAACGCGTCGCGTGATTCGGCTGCGCAGCTCTCCGAACGTGCATGCAAGAAGCATGATGCGGATGCGGCGCTTAAGCTGCTGGATCGAAGTATCGCGCTGAAGCATCGGCGGATTGCGTTGATTCGGTATCTGCATGCGCAGTATCTCGATGCGCCGTTAGAGGCCAGGCATCATGAGTATGTGAGGGTCGTGGCGGCGCGGTTGAGCGCGGAGGCGGTGGTTAGGGTGGTGGAGGCGGCTAGGGGGAGGTTTGGGGGGAGTTGAAGCTCCGCGGGGGCGGAGGAATGCGACGATCGAGCCGTGCGCGGAGATAGACCCGATTTGTCTCCACACACCTACAACCCCCGTTAGCCCCCTCCGCCCAAGCGGAGCTCCCACCTCAAACCCCCACCAACCCCCCCTTCGCCCCCACCACCTCCCGCGCCCGTTTCCCCCGCGCCACAAAATAAGCCGTCTCCGCCCGCCCCAACGCAGCAACGCCTCTAATCCGATCCGCAATCTTCTCCGCCAACATGATCGTCGGCGCATTGAGATTCCCGGTCGTGATCTGCGGCATGATCGACGCATCCACGACGCGCAATCCTTCCATCCCATGCACGCGTCCTTCGCCGTCGACGACAGCCATATCGTCATAACCCATCTTGCACGAGCACGAAGGGTGAAAAGCCGTCTCCGCCTTCGCCCTCACGAACGCATCGAGTTCCGCATCGCTTTGCAGATCATCCGACGGATGCAACTCCCGCCCGCGATATCGCGCGAGCGCGGGCTGCCGCATGATCTCGCGCGTAATCCGAATGGCATCGCGAAACTCGCGCCAGTCGAGCGGATCGGCCATGTAGTTGAAAAGAATGCTCGGATGCGCGTTCGGATCGCGCGACTTGAGCTTCACGCGCCCCCGACTCGGCGAGCGCATCGATCCGACATGCGCCTGGAACCCATGCATCTTTATCGGATTCGAGCCGTTGTAATTGATCGCGACCGGAAGAAAGTGGTACTGGATGTTCGGCCAAAGATCCTCGTCGCGCGTGCGGATGAAGCCGCCCGCTTCGAACTGATTGCTCGCGCCGATGCCCGTCCCGTTCAGCATCCATTCGAGCCCGATCGCCGGCTGATTCCACCACTGCAACGCCGGATATAAGGACACCGGCTCCTTGCATTCGTACTGCATGTACATCTCGAGATGATCCTGCAAGTTCTCACCGACGCCCGGCAGATCATGCACGACAGGAATCTCCAACTCCTTCAGCCAGTCAGACCGTCCGACGCCCGAGCGCTGCAACAACTGAGGCGATGCAATCGCCCCGCTGCACACGAGCACTTCGCGCCGCACATGCGCCGTCACGCGCTGCCCGCCATGCAGATAAGCAACGCCGATAGCCCGCTTACCCGAGAACAACACACGATCCGTGATCGCATGCGTCACGATGGTCAACCCGGCACGATGCTTCGCGCGATCCAGATACCCGCGCGCCGTGCTCGCACGACGTCCCTTCGCGGTCACGGTGCGATCCATCGGACCGAAGCCTTCCTGCTGATAACCGTTGAGATCCTCGGTACGCGGATAACCCGCCTGCACGCCCGCCTCGACCATCGCGGCGAAAAGCGGATTGTTGCCGGGCTTGCTCGTCGTCACATGCACGGGACCATCGCCGCCGTGATACGCATTCGGTCCGATATCGCGCGTCTCCGCTTTGCGGAAATACGGCAGACAGTCGAGATAACTCCAGTTCTCGAGACCGGGCATCGACGCCCAGTTGTCGTAATCGAGCGCATTGCCGCGGATATAACACATGCCGTTGATCAGCGACGATCCGCCCAGCCCCTTGCCGCGCCCGCACTCCATCCGACGGTTGTTCATATGCGGCTCGGGCTCGGTTTCATAGGCCCAGTTGTATCGCCGCCCTTGCAGCGGATAAGCCAGCGCCGCAGGCATCTGCGTGCGAAAGTCGAAGCGATAATCCGGCCCGCCCGCTTCGAGCAGCAGCACCGTCACGTCTTCGTCTTCCGTGAGACGCGACGCGAGCACGTTGCCCGCCGATCCCGCACCGACGATGATGTAATCGTATTCGTTCGCGCTCATCGCACATGCTCCTTAAAACACAGGCTGATAGGGACCGAGCTCGACCTGCACGGACTTTATGCGCGTAAAGGCGCTCAGCGTGACGATGCCGTTCTCGCGCCCGACGCCCGATTGCTTGTATCCGCCGACGGGCATTTCCGCCGGCGACTCTCCCCACGTATTGATCCAGCAGATGCCCGCTTCGAGCCGATGAATCACGCGATGCGCGCGCGACAGGTTCTCCGTCACGACGCCCGCCGCGAGGCCGTAGTCGGTATCGTTGGCGCGCGCGATGACTTCGTCTTCGTCATCGAACGCGAGGATGCTCATCACAGGCCCGAAAATTTCTTCGCGCACGATGCGCATGTCGTCGCGGCAATCAGCGAACACGGTCGGCTCGACGTACTGGCCGCGCGCGAATGCGCCGTCGGTCATGCGCCCACCGCCCGCGACGAGCCGCGCGCCTTCGCGCTTGCCGCTCTCGATATACGTCAGCACCTTCTGCAACTGCGCGGCGCTCGCGAGCGGCCCGAAATTCGTCCGCGGATCATCGGGCGCGCCGATGCGAATGCGCTTCACGCGCTCCATCACGAGCGCTTCGAACTTGCCGATGACACCGCGTTCGACGAACACGCGCGTGCCGTTCGTGCATACCTGTCCGGAACTGAAGAAGTTCGCGCTCATTGCGATATCGGCGGCGCGTTCGAGGTTGGCGTCGTCGAATACGATGAGCGGCGACTTGCCGCCGAGTTCCATCGTCACTTCCTTGAGCGTCGATCCGCCCGCGCGCGCCATCACTTTTTTGCCGGTTTCGACGCCGCCCGTGAACGATATCTTCTCGATGCCCGCATGTTCCGCGAGCATCGCGCCGACGCGTCCGTCGCCATGCACGACATTGAAGACGCCCGCGGGCAGGCCCGCTTCCGTATAGATTTCCGCGAGCTTCGACGCAGTCAGCGGCGTGATTTCGCTCGGCTTGAAGATCATCGCGTTGCCCGCCGCGAGCGCGGGCGCGGATTTCCAGCACGCGATCTGAATCGGATAATTCCACGCGCCGATGCCCGCGCACACGCCGATCGGTTCGCGCCGCGTATAAACGAACGACGATTCGCGCAGCGGAATCTGCTCACCTTCGATGGCCGTCGCGAGCCCCGCGTAATACTCGATGACATCCGCGCCCGTGACGATATCGACGGCGCGCGTCTCCGCGATCGGCTTGCCGGTATCGCGTGTTTCGATCGCGGCGAGTTCGTCGTTGCGCGCGCGCAGCAGATCGACCGCGCGGCGCAGGATGCGCGAGCGCTGCATCGCGGTCATCGCGGCCCATTCGCGCTGGCCTTCGCGCGCCGATTTCACCGCGCGATCGATATCCGCCTGCGACGCCCGCTGCACGCGCGCGAGCGTTTCGCCGGTCGCGGGATCGAGCGTGTCGAAGGTTTCGCCGCTTGTCGCATCGACGTATTCGCCGCCGATATAAAGCCGTTGCTCTCCGAATGCGGACATGTCGCGCTCCTTTCCTTGAATGTGATTAATCAGCCGTGCGCTTCCAGCACGAGGTCGATGTATTCGTAAGCGAGCCGCAGCGCGTCCTTCGTGTCGAACGGCTCGCCGGCCAGCGCGCCGCGCAGCCACAGGCCGTCGATCAGCGCGGCGAGGCCGCTTGCGGCGCGGCGCGCGGCGGGCTTCGTCAAGGCACGCGCGAAATCCGCGCACAGGTTCGAATGCAGACGCCGCGTGTTCACGCGCTGCAGCCGGCGCAATTCCGGCTTGTGCATGCTTTCCGACCAGAACGCGAGCCAGGTTTTCATGACGGGCCCGTTCACCTGTTCGACATCGAAATTCGCCGCGACGACCGCGCGCAGTTTCGATCGCGGATCGGGCTTCGCGGCTTTGCGGCGGCGCGACGTGCCTTGCCATAGCGAGCGCAGCACATGGCGCATCGTGGCTTCGAGCAGACCGTCCTTGTCGCCGAAGTAATGGCTGACGATGCCCGTCGACGTGCTCGCGCGCTGCGCGACCGAAGCGAGCGTCGCGCCGGAAAGTCCGGATTGGTCGATGGTATGCAACGTGGCGTCGATGAGTTGCGCGCGGCGGATATCGCGCATTCCGAGCTTGGGCATGGTCTTTTCGTGACTGACGATGTGCGCAGATACTATTTTTTTTATTTTGAACGGTCAATCAATAAAAAGCGGGTCGAAAGGTTTTCTGCGCGCGATGTCGGTTTCAGTCAAACGTGCGTCGCATTGAGTGCGAGTCGCGGCGTCGCGAGAGCGCTACCCTCGTTGCACGGGCGCGGTCATCGGTCGGATGGTTCGCGCATGCCGTCCACGAAACAAGGAGACGATAAATGAGCAGCAATCGCGGCGTCGTGTATCTGGGGCAGGGCAAGGTCGAAGTGCAATCCATCGACTATCCGAAGATGGTCGATCCACGCGGGCGGGACATCGGCCACGGCGTCATTCTGAGGGTCGTCAGCACGAACATTTGCGGCTCGGATCAGCATATGGTGCGCGGCCGCACGACAGCGGAAGTCGGCCTCGTGCTCGGCCATGAGATTACGGGCGAAGTGATCGAAGTGGGGCGCGATGTCGAGACGCTTGCCATCGGCGATCTGGTTTCGGTGCCATTCAACGTCGCGTGCGGCCGTTGTCCGACGTGCAAGGCGCAGCATACGGGCGTGTGCCTGAACGTGAATCCGTCGCGTGCGGGCGGCGCGTATGGCTATGTCGACATGGGCGGCTGGATCGGCGGTCAGGCGGAATACGTGATGGTGCCGTACGCGGACTTCAATCTGCTGAAGTTTCCCGACAAAGCGCAGGCGATGTCCAAGATCCGCGATCTGACTTGTCTCTCCGACATTCTTCCGACGGGTTACCACGGCGCGGTGATGGCGGGCGTGGGGCCGGGCTCGACGGTGTATATCGCGGGCGCGGGGCCGGTCGGGATGGCGGCGGCTGCGTCGGCGCGCTTGCTGGGCGCGGCTTGCACGATCGTCGGCGACATGAACGAGGAGCGTCTTGCGCATGCGCGCGCGATGGGCTTCGAGACGATCAACCTGTCGAAGGATGCGACGCTCGGCGAGCAGATCGAGCAGATTCTCGGCAAGCCGGAAGTGGATTGCGCGGTCGATTGCGTGGGTTTCGAAGCGCACGGTCACGGCAGCGATGCCGGTCACGAAGCGCCCGCGACGGTGCTCAATTCGCTGATGGAGATTACGAAGGCGGCGGGCGCGATCGGGATTCCGGGTCTTTACGTGACTGACGATCCCGGTGCGGTCGATGCTGCGGCGAGGAAGGGGAGTTTGAGCATTCGCTTCGGCCTGGGCTGGGCGAAGTCGCATTCGTTCCATACGGGGCAGACGCCGGTCATGAAGTACAACCGCAATCTGATGCAGGCGATTTTGTGGGATCGGTTGCCGATTGCCGATATCGTCAATGTGACGGTGGTTTCGCTCGATGAAGCGCCGGATGGGTATCGGAAGTTTGATGGCGGAGCGCCGAGGAAGTTTGTTATCGATCCGCATGGGTTGTTGAAGGCGGCTTGAGCCTTTGTTTTTGCCCCCGGCGGGTTGGGGGCCTTCGGTTTTCTTGTTGTTGCCGGATCCCGTTATGAACTGCACCCCAAAAGTTGGACACCCGTTCAACGATTTGGGGTGTTTTTTCATGAGCAAGTACAGCGCACGACTC